>DASUFM010000047.1:0-11787 GCA_036274535.1 Blastocatellia bacterium | reverse complement strand
ATCGTTATGACGAGCTCAAGCCCGCCAACACGATCACGGCCATCGAGCGATTGGCGGATCAGATCAAGGCCGCCGGAATCAAAACCGTCACGGGCAATCTGATCGGTGACGACAGTTTCATGTCAGGCGACCTGCTCGGTCCGGGTTGGGAATGGGACGACGCGCAGTTCTATTACGGCGCCGAGGTCAGCGCGCTGACGGTCAACGACAACAGTGTGGAATTCACCGTCGCGCCGGCGACGCGCGCCGGCGCCCCTCCTTCGATCAAAGTTCAGCCCCAAACCGCTTATCTCAAAATAGTCAACAACGCCAGGACCGGGGGGAACAGTCAGCCCCACATCGGCGTCAATCGCCCCCTGAACAGCAACACGGTGGAATTTTTCGGAACAATCCCCCGTGGCGCCAGCGAGTTCAGAGTCGACATCGCCATACATGACCCGGCGAGATTCGCCGCCGAATTGTTGAAAGAGGCGCTGGCCCGTCGCGGCGTCCGAGTGCGAGGCAAGGTAGACCGCTACGACGCCGTGGCGCGCGTCGCCAGGCCCTTCGACGAATCGAAGCTCGTCGAAGTCGCCGCCGTCGAATCGCAGCCGCTCTCCGAGATGCTCAAAGTCATCAATAAACAAAGTCAGAACCTGCACGCCGAATTGATGTTGCGGCAATTGGGAACGCGCCATGCCGAGGCCGGCTCGCTGGACGATTACGGACGACCGAAATCCTCGGCGACATTAGGCGCCGAAATCCGCCGCCAGTTTTTGCAGAAAGCCGGAATTGAGGTCGCGCCTTTGAGCCTGCGCGACGGCTCTGGACTGGCGCGGCAGAACCTGGTAACGCCGCGTTCGACCGCGCGGCTGCTGGAATTCATGCTCACTCATCCGCACTTGAAAAGTTGGCTCGAATCGCTGACTGTCGCCGGCGTTGACGGAACGCTCGAACGGCGGATGCGCAACTCCGCGTCGGCGAACAATCTGCGCGGCAAAACGGGTTCGCTCACTTACGTCAACGCGCTGTCGGGCTATATCAGGACCAGGCGCGGCCAGCCTCTGATTCTGAGCATGATGGGCAACAACTATACCGGCCCGGGACGCGAAACGACTGAAGTGATGGACCAGATTTGCGTATTGCTGGCCGAATTCGACGGCGAGATAACCAACGATAAGATCGATAACTAGCCACAGAGATCACAGAGGACACGGAGAAATCATTATATCCTCCGTGTCCTCTGCGATCTCTGTGGCTGGTATTCTTCACACATTAGATCGATGGCCATATACAGCGCGAAAGTTCTCGATCATTTGGAAAATCCTCGCAACGCCGGCGAAATGAGCGATGCGACGGCTCGCGGCGAGGCGACCAACCCGGTCTGCGGCGATCTGCTGCTCCTTTACATCAAAGTGGACTCCGGCAAAATCGTTCAGGCAAGTTTCAAAGTTCAGGGATGTCCGCCCAGCGTCGCCGCGGGCTCAGCCCTGACCGAAATGATCGCCGGATTGACCGTTGAAGAAGCGCGCAAACTCGTCCCAAAAGACATAACCCGCGCTCTGGAAAGTCTTCCTCGTAACAAGGAACATTGTTCAGTCCTGGCGATTGACGCTTTGCGCGCCGCGCTGACCAGGCCGAATGGATAGAATGGCTTATGCGCTGAAAAGTAACAGGCGCCGACTGATAAAATCTGATCCTTCAAACATTTCTCGTCACTCGTCACTCGACGCCCATCACTTTTGAATTATGTAGCATTGACGCCGAGAATGCCGGTCATTTCAACAACCACTCTTCAGCAGACTGCAAATCGGTAAAGGCCTCGACATTTACACCTCGATTACGAGCCGCCAGCAGGAAAAACTTTCGCGGATCCATTCGCTCCGGTATTTCAATAAATGCGATTTTTATACCGAGGCGCGCGAAAATCCGCGCTTCTTCCGCCGCCAGATACTTTTCTGTAAGGGAAAGCGTCCCCCTGGCTTCTGAGATGTCAATGAGAAGTTTATCCACCTTCGCGCGCTGGCAATGTGCGGCGACTAATTCAAATTGCCGCCATATCTCCTCAGCCGCGCCAGAACCAATAAACCTGGCGGTGAGATAGCCAGGCCTTTCCTCAAGTTGAAGTTGAAAGCTCATTCATCCTCCGGCTGTCACCTTCCTCACTTCGACAACTACATGTTACACCCTGAACGTAAACGCCGCATGGCTCGACTTTGACGATTGGCGCAAGTTTGCGAGCGCGGCGCTAACCACCTCAAACCTGTTCAGAATGATTTAAGGCGCCTATAGCCAAATGGCCTTTTGTCGGCGAAAATGGTAATCAATTCAAACCGGTTTCAAGCAGTAAAAACAGCCGGGTCACATTTTTATAGTTTGCGCATATGGAAAATTCCCAATCGGAGGCCGCGCGCGGAGCCTCTTCGGACAAAATAATTTATCGCCTGCGTGAAATGTTCGGCGAAGATCGCGCGGAACCGGCGTCCGGCGACGATTTCCGCGTTGACGGCGAGCAGGCGCGCGCCGTGGCAATCCCGCGTAACATCGAAGAGTTGAGCGAGATGATGCGACTCGCGAGCGGCGAGGGATGGCGCGTGATCCCCGCCGGCGCCGGGACCTGGCTCGAAATGGGGGCCCGGCCTGAGCGGTTCGATCTGGTCGTATCGACCGCGAAGATGAACCGCGCGCTCGAATACGAACCAGCCGATCTGACGGCGACCGTCGAGGCCGGCGTCATGCTCGCGGCGTTCAACCGCCGGGCGGCCGAAGACCGCCAGTTCATCCCGCTCGATCCTTTCGGGGACGAGCGTTCGACCATCGGCGCCGTCATCGCGACGGCCAGCAGCGGTCCGCTGCGCTGCGCTTATGGGACGCCTCGCGACTGGCTGATCGGGGCCGCCGTCGTTCATTCTGATGGCCGGATCACCCGGGCGGGCGGCAAGGTTGTCAAGAACGTGGCCGGTTACGACCTGTGCAAACTATACGCCGGCAGTTTCGGCACGCTGGCCGTGATCGCCGAAGCGAGTTTCAAGCTGCGCGCGCTCCCTTCAAGCGAAAAGACGGTCGTCTTCTATTCGCGCGACGCGAAATCGCTCTGCTCTCTGGCCGCGCGCATCATGGATTCCGACGTCCAACCGGCGGCCATGGAATTGATCTCGCCATGCGGCGAGACGCCGGCGCCGATCGACGCCGAACACTTCGCCCTTGTCCTGAGATTCCTGAACGAAGTCGAGACTATAGGTTGGGAGATTGAAGAAACAGAGCGGCTCGCCTCCGGCTTAAGACATGCGACGCTCAGTGAAGCCGACGCGGCCGAATTCTGGAGGGCGTATCGCGAGAGCGAGACGTCGCCGGGCGCTGAATTCGCGCTTAGCTTCAGCGCGCTGCCGGCCGATCTGGACGCTTTGATCGACGACATAAACCGGGCGCTGCCGCCGGCTCGCCTGCGCGCGCACGCGGCGAACGGAGTCGTCAGGTTGCATGGCGACGCCGGATGGCTCGATGGATTCAAGGCCGAGGAGCGGTTGAGTATGCTCGCCGAGATAAGGCGGCTGACCCAGGCGCGCGGAGGCCGGACGCTCATTCTGCGCGCGCCCGCCGAGGTCAAAAGCCGTATCGATGTCTGGGGCGAGATTGGCCCCACCGCCGGCCTGATGCGCGCGCTGAAGGAGAAATTCGACCCGCACAGACTGCTCAATCCGGGCAGATTCGTAGCGGGTATTTGATATGCCCTTTACGCTTGCCCGGATTTTCAGAAATATGACTAATTCGCTTCAAATCTCTCTTAACGCCGAAACGGAGAAAATATTGGGCTGCATTCACTGCGGCCTGTGCCTGCCGGCATGTCCGACTTATCAGCAGCTAGGCAATGAAAACGACAGCCCGCGCGGGCGAATCTTCCTGATGCGGGCCGTCGCTGAAGGCCGGCTCAACGCCGATTCTCCCAGCTTCGAGCGCCACATAGATCTTTGCCTGGGTTGCCGAGCCTGCGAAACCGCCTGCCCGGCGGGAGTACGCTACGGATCGCTGCTCGAATCGGCGCGTGAGACCATCATCAATCAGAAGACAAGTCACGGCTCGACGATTCAAAAAACTCTGCTCAAGCTGGCGCTACGCCACGTCTTCCCTTACCCGAAACGTTTGAAACTGGTTTTCGCGCTGTCACGATTCCTGCGCGACAACCCGCTGACCCGATTCGTTTATAAAAAGGGACTCGCTCGCCGAATCGCGCCAAAGGCGGATTTTGCGTTGTCGCTGTTGGTGACGACATCATCGGATGGACAGATAGGACAGATAGGACAGATAGGACAGATAGGACAGATAAGCCGCAAGGTTTCAGTTTTCACCGGATGTGTAATGGAAGGCTTGTTCAAGCATGTCAATGACGCCACGAAACGGGTGCTGGCGGCCAATAATTGCGCCTTGAATGATGTCGAGGAGCAGGTCTGTTGCGGGGCGCTGCACGCCCATGCGGGCGACCTCGAAACCGCTCGCGAACTGGCCCGGCGGAACATCGACGCCTTCGAGCGTTTTCTGGAGGCGAACGGATCGGCCACGATCATCATCAACGCCGCCGGGTGCGGCGCGCTTTTGAAAGAATACGGCGAATTGTTAAAAGACGATCCGGGATACGCCGGGCGCGCGATACGCTTCAGCGCGAACGTCCGCGACGTGACCGAATTTCTGGCCTCCGGCGATATTCGCCGTGGCGCCGAAGTCAACCGCCGCGTCACTTACGACGCGCCTTGTCATCTATATCACGCGCAGCGCGTGACGACCGCGCCTCAGCAGGTTCTGGCCTCGATTCCCGGCCTCGAATACAAACAGCTTGATGGCATGCAGGATTGCTGCGGCGGCGCGGGCGTTTATAATCTGAGCGAGCCGGAAATGTCGGAGAGCCTGCTCTCCGACAAGATTGGCAAAGCGCGGGCCACGGAAGCCGAGGTTCTGGTCACGGCCAACCCCGGATGCCATATGCAACTGGGCGCCGGCGCGCGAATGTTCAACGCCGGTTGCCAGGTCGCTCACGTCGTCGAATTGCTGGACGAGTCCTATCGTAAAGCGGGATTTTACGGAAATGCGGAATGAACGGGGGCCGTTGACCGGATAAGAAATAAGGGGAAGGTTGGGAGCAACCTTCCCCTTTCGCTCGTATGGCTGAGCAGTACCCATTAGGATACCCCCATGCTGAGGCGCTTAGGCGGGGGAGAATTGCTCCTAGCGCCGCCTTATTTTAGAATGAGTCAGCTTTCAATGTACTTGTATGTTTGCTCACTCCGCTGCGTAACATACTCTCAGCGGCGCGCGGAGTCCTTTGGAAACCCAAAAGAAATTCCTTGTAAAATCTTTGGGGATTTTCTTTGGTGAGTTTCTTAGCAGGGCGCTTTCAGAGTGTTGCCGGAGATTAGTATGGTCCGCCAGCCCATGTATTTATATGAGTTTGGTCCTTTTCGTCTGGACGTCGCCGAGCGTCTGTTGTCGCGCGACGGCGAGGCCGTGCCGCTTCCGCCCAAGGCTTTCGATCTGCTGCTGGCGCTCGTCGAGCGTCAGGGGCGGCTGCTCGAAAAAACAGAGTTGATGAAGCTGGTCTGGCCCGACACATACGTCGAAGAGGCTAATCTCTCGTATACCATATCACTGATCCGCAAGGCTCTCGGCGAAGGGCCTGATCCGCAGCAATTCATCGAAACGGTTCCGAAGTATGGCTACCGATTCATCGCTGAAGTGCGGCGGGAACAGGCTGGCGGCGCGAGTTCGAGCGGGCCGGCAACCGCCTACGGAGCGGAACTGGAGCCTGTTGGGGGAGCGATGCCTCTGGATTCTCAGCTTTATATAACGCGGCCCGCCGATGAGCATTTCCGGGCGGCAATTGCGCGGCGCGACAGCATAGTGCTCATCAAAGGGGCGCGGCAGGTCGGGAAAACCTCGCTCATGGCCCGCGGGCTGCAGCAGGCTCGCGAGGCCGGATCGCGGATAGTCCTGACTGACCTTCAGATGATGAATGAAGCCGACCTGGCTTCGGTCGAGACGCTCTTCCTGGCCTTAGCCGAATTGATAGCTTACCGGCTTGATCTTGGCGCCTGTCCGCGTGAGAAGTGGGACCCGCTCCACAGTCCGAATTTTAATTTCGAGCTCTTCCTGCAGCGACAGGCGCTCGCAGCTTCGCAGCCGCCGATCGTCTGGGCGATTGACGAGGTTGATCGCCTCTTCACGCGCCCATTCGCGAGCGAGGTTTTCGGGCTTTTCCGCTCCTGGCACAACGCGCGCTCGCTGGACCCCGAAGGGCCGTGGCGGCGCCTCACGCTGGTCCTGGCTTACGCGACCGAAGCCCATCTCTTCATTACCGATCTCAATCAATCTCCGTTCAACGTCGGCACGAGGATCACGCTCGAAGATTTCACGATGGAACAGGTCACCGACCTCAACCAGCGCTATGGCGCGCCGCTCCGCGAGGACGGCGCCCTCAGGCGATATTTCAGACTCGTCGGGGGCAACCCATACCTGGCGCAGCGCGGACTGCACGAGATGGCGCAGAGCGGACTGGCGCTGGGCGAACTGGAGGCTCTCGCCGCCAGAGATGACGGCCCATTCGGCGACCACCTGCGGCGGATATTGGCGGCGTTCACGCAAGACCAGACACTGCGCCAGGCGATGATCGCCGTGGTAGACGGCGCCGGCTGCCCGACGATGGAGAGTTTTTACCGTTTGCGGAGCGCCGGCCTGGTCGCAGGCGATTCGGCCAACGACGCGCGGCCGCGATGCAAACTTTATGCGGATTATTTGAGAGACCGCTTATGAAGGAATAAGACAGGCAGGTCCTATCCTATTTGTCCTATCTGTCCTATCTGTCCTATCTGTCCTATATGATCGTCGCCCAGTTAAAATCCGATACCGATTTCTACATCACTGGTGGAACTTTGCGGCGCGACGCGGCCTGCTATGTCGCGCGAGAGGCGGACTCCAGGCTTTACGAGAGTCTGACTCGAGGAGAGTACTGCTATGCGTTGACCGCGCGCCAGATGGGCAAATCATCTCTGATGGTCCGGGCCGCCGCGCGGCTGCGTGAAGAGGGCGTTGGCGTGGCCGTGCTGGATCTGACGGCCACCGGACAAAACATCACCGCCGAGCAGTGGTATTACGGCCTGCTCGGACAGATCGGGCGGCAACTGGAGCTTGATTGCGAGTTCAGGGAGTATTGGCTGGGCCACATGATGTTCGGCCCGCTGCAGCGCTGGCTGGGAGCGATCAGCGATGTCTTATTACCTCGCTACGCAGGGGCGGGGACACGCGTGGCGATCTTCATTGACGAGATCGATACGGTGCGCAGCCTGCCTTTCTCGACCGACGAATTCTTCGCCGGAATCCGCGAGCTTTACAATACTCGGGCCGAAAACGCCGAACTCGAGCGATTGACCTTTTGCCTGCTCGGCGTGGCGACGCCGTCCGACCTGACCAGCGACACGCGAACGACGCCCTTCAATATCGGCCGGCGGATTGACCTGCGCGACTTCACGCCTTCGGAGGCTTCCCTGCTGGCGCGCGGGCTGCGGCGCGATGAAAAAACCAATGCGGCGCTGCTCAACCGCATCCTTTACTGGACCGGCGGCCACCCATACCTGACACAGCGACTTTGCCAGGCGGTCGCCGAAGACTCGAGCGTCCTCGGCGCAAGCGGCGTTGACCGCCGATGTGAAGAAATGTTTCTCTCGCCGCAGGCGCGCGTGCGAGACGACAACCTGCTGTTCGTGCGCGAGCGGTTGCTGCGGAGTGAGGTCGATCTGGCGGGGCTGTTGAGCGTTTACGCCGAAGCGCGGCGTGGCAAGCGCGTTCGTTATGAGGAGACCGACCCGTTTATGAGCGTCTTGCGGCTTTCGGGCATCGCGCGGGTTCGAGGCGAAACGCTGCGAGTGCGCAATCGCATCTACGAGCGCGTCTTCGACCAGGAATGGATTAAGGAGAGCATGCCGGGCGCCGAGGCGCGGCGACAGCGCGCGGCCTTCAGGCGAGGCGCGCAGAGGGCGGCCGGCATGGCCGCGGTGGTCGTGGCTATAATCGCCGTTATGGCCGTCGCCTTCGCCTGGCAACGCGATCGAGCGGAGGCCGAAGCGCGCCGCGCCGATTCGAGCGCTGACGAGGCGCGGCGCGCGCTGACCGAAGCGCAGCGGCAGCGGGCGGTAGCCGAGCGGGAGCGAGTCGAGGCCAATGAGCAGAGAGAAGTGGCTGAGGAGCAGCGATTGATCGCTGATGAACAAGGCAGGCAGGCGTCCGCTCAACAACTTCGCGCCGAACGGCAGGAAGAGGCCAATCGTAAACTGCTTTACGCCGCGCAGATGAATCTGGCCGGGCAGGACTGGCAGACAGCCAATATTTCACGGATGCGCGAACTGCTCGAAAGCAATTTGCCCGGGCAAGGGCATAAGGATTTGCGCGGCTTCGAGTGGTATTACTTCTGGCAGCTTCTACATGGTTACCGGCTCTCATTGCCGCATGCGGACGCGGTCTTCTCGGTCGCGTTCTCGCCGGACGGCAGGAAAGTGGCGACTGGAGGGGCGGCCCTCGAAGTGAAGATCTGGGAAGCCGGTTCCGGACGGGAAATCAAGACCCTCAAAGATTATTCCTCTCCGATTAAATCAGTGGCGTTCTCGCCGGACGGCGCCGTACTGGCGACCGGCAGTAACGACGGCGGCGTCAAGCTCTGGAATACGGCCACCTGGCGCGCGACGGCCACAATCAAAGCGCACGACGGCCAGGCGACGTCGGTCGTCTTCTCGCCCGACGGAAAAACGCTCGCGTCCGGCGGTTGGGACGGCTATGTGAAACTGTGGGACGTTGCAAGCGGGCGCGAGATCAAATCGATTCGGGCGCACACAAGGTGGGTCTGGTCAGTAGCCTTCTCTCCCGACGGCCAGAAACTCGCCACGGCCAGCGAGGATCACACAATCAAATTGTGGTCGGCCAAACTCGGCTGGGAACTGGCCACATTGATAGGGCATAAAGACAGCGTATATT
Source organism: Blastocatellia bacterium (assembly GCA_036274535.1). Classification (GTDB taxonomy): domain Bacteria; phylum Acidobacteriota; class Blastocatellia; order RBC074; family RBC074; genus JAJVID01. Next base: position 2,799 of record DASUFM010000047.1, on the reverse strand, counting down.
CCGTGGCGTTCTCTCCTGACGGCGCCAGACTCGCCAGCGGCGGCAATGATCACGCCGTGATGATCTGGGACGTCGCCAAGGCGAGACGGCTGACTGTTCTCAACGGCCATACCCTCGATGTTTTCTCCGTGGCCTGGTCACCCGATGGAAAAAGATTGGCGACGGGGAGTTCGGACAGGCAGGTAAAATTGTGGGATATGGTGGTGTGGCGAGAGCTTGCGACTATCAAAGGGCACTCGGAAGGAATCTGGGCCCTGGCGTTCTCGCCTGACGGCCAAGCCATTATAACTGGCGGCGAGGACGATACGGCGAAATTGTGGGATGTGAATGCGGCGCTGGGATCGGGCGTGATAGGGCTCCATCTGAGCGAGGTGAATTCCATCGCCTTTTCCCCTGACGGTAAACGACTGGCCACCGCGAGTAACCTTTCCGTGAAGGTCTGGAACACGTCCAATGGCCAGCTGATAACCGGTTTCACGGATAATTCAAATGTCCGACGCATCGCATATTCTCCGGACGGAAAAACAATCGCGGTTGCGAGCGGACTCAACAGCAGCGTCACGCTCTGGGATACCGCCACCGACCGGAAACTCATTCTGAGTGGGAAACACAACGCAATCTTATCATTGGTCTGGGCGCCCGACGGTAAAACGCTGGCTTCGGGAGGCAGGGACAACACCGTAAAGTTGTGGGATGTAACCTCCGGGCGTGAGACCGCCGTCCTCCGCGGACACACCAGAGGCGTCAAAGCCGTAGCCTTTTTCGACAACGGATCGAAACTGGCGTCCGGCAGCGACGACGCCACAGTCAAATTATGGGACGTGGCCGCCGCGAAGGAAATCGCTACCATTAAGGCTCACGATAAAGGAATCAATTCGATAGCCGTCTCCTACGACAACAGGATTCTGGCCACCGCAAGCCAGGACCGTACAATCAAGTTATGGGACACGCGTTCACTCCAAGAGGTGGGTACGCTTCAGGGACATTCCGCAGTCGTGAGGTCGATCGCATTTTCCCCCGACGGCAGGAGACTGGTCAGCGGCGGCGAAGATCAGATGGTCAAAATCTGGGACGCAGAGACACGCCGGGAACTCACTACCTTACATGGCCATACGGATTCTGTTTACAAAGTGGCGCTCTCTCCGGACGGAAAAACGCTGGCGACCTGTGGGCGAGACAGCACCGCCAGATTGTGGCGAGCCGCAACCGGGCAAAGAACTAAGTGAATAGCCAGATTTTTTGGCAAAAATAATATAACGGCTCTGTCGCTTTAGCCCAATGGCGTTAAGTTAAGGCCCGAAGTGGCGACAGCCTTTGGAGTGCGGGCGTTCGGGACCGCTTTGGTAGTCAACTTCGATTTTTCGACAATGATCAGAGAAAACCCACCGGGTCTTTCGTCCCCGAAGTGTGCGGGTTCCAGGATGACTACCAAAGCGGTTCCAAGCAACGGCGCCTCCAAAGGCTCCGCCGTTACGATTTACGCCCACTATTCGCTAACTTAATCTCATTGCGCTTTAGCCACGACTCCGACTACGAGCGGCCCGGATCGAGCATGGGCGCGCGGACGCCGTGTTCTCGCGCTTCTTCAATGGCTTTCTCATATCCGGCGTCGACGTGGCGGATAATGCCCATCCCCGGGTCTGTGGTCAACACGCGCTGTAATCGCCGCGACGCGGCGTCAGTTCCGTCGGCGACCACGACCATTCCGGCATGCAGCGAATAACCGATGCCCACGCCTCCTCCGTTGTGGATCGAAACCCACGAAGCCCCGGCCGCAGTGTTGACCATCGCGTTGAGCAGCGGCCAATCGGCGATGGCGTCAGAGCCGTCAATCATCCCTTCGGTCTCGCGGTTCGGCGACGCGACCGAACCGCTGTCCAGATGATCGCGGCCGATGACGACAGGCGCGTCCAGTTTGCCCCGGCGAACCATCTCGTTGATGGCCACGCCGAATTCGGCGCGGGCGCCGTAACCGAGCCAGCAAACGCGCGCCGGCAGCCCCTGAAACCTGACGCGTTCGCGCGCCAGTTTCAGCCAGCGGTCCAGCACGGGATCGTTCGGGAAAAGCTCCTGCGCCAGATCGTCCGTTTTACGTATGTCTTCGGGGTTGCCGGACAGCGCCACCCAGCGGAACGGCCCGCGCCCCTCGCAAAAGAGCGGGCGTATGTATTCGGGCACGAAGCCCGGAATTTCGAACGCGGCGTCGACGCCCATCTGCTCGGCCTGCGCGCGAATGTTGTTCCCGTAATCGAAAGTCACCGCGCCCATACGCTTCAGTTCGAGCATCGCGCGGACGTGGGTGGCCATCGTCTCCATCGCTCGCCTGACGTATTCATCGGGGTTTTCGCGCCGCAGCTTCAGGGCGTCGTCAAGCGGCATTCCGTTCGGGACATAGCCGTTCAAAGCGTCGTGCGCGCTGGTCTGGTCCGTCAACACATCGGGAACGGCGCCGCGCCGAACGAGTTCAGGCAGAATGTCGCCGCAATTGCCCACCAATCCGACGGAGATCGCCGCGCCGCGCTTTCCAGCTTCGTCGATTTTGCCCAGCGCGTCGTCCAGATCGTAGCTGATCTCATCGCAGTAACCGGTTTGAAGGCGCTTCTCTATGCGGGCAGGATCGACGTCTATGCCCAGAAAGCATGCGCCGTTCATGGTCGCGGCCAGCGGCTGAGCGCCGCCCATCCCGCCCATCCCGCCGGAAACAACGAACTTCCCCGCCAACGAACCGTTGAAATGTCTGGCGCCGACGGCGGCGAAGGTCTCAAATGTTCCCTGAACGATCCCCTGGCTGCCGATGTA
>DASUFM010000046.1:0-10953 GCA_036274535.1 Blastocatellia bacterium | reverse complement strand
GGATCCGATGGCAGTGGAGTTCTGGAGGCATCCAGCGGCAGTTACTGCCATCCGATCCTTCAAGTCACAGCCGTCCGAATCCTTGCCAACACACCGGCTGTACCATACGGCGGAATCAAAGTGGTTCTCTGGAGAACGGCGCGTGAAAACCTGACAGTTCCACTCGACTTCCGTCGCGCCGTCGTTATCTTCCTTTAGAACAATCGCGCCGATGGTTCCCCAATCGAAATCCTGATACTCGCTCAATGGCCGTCGGTAATTCGGAGCCGGATTTGACGAGATGGCCATCTGGCGCAGGTGCGCTTCGACGCCCTGGAGGCTCTCCGCAATCATCCGGAGGATTTCATTCTGTTCACTTATTCGCTGCCCGAGCTTTACGATCAGTTTTTCGTCAAAATCCGACATAGTTCCCTCCTTGTCGCCGGTTGAAGAAAGCTGCCTGTAAGCCTGGCGCTGCGTTTCGCGGCCATCGCAACCAGCGACTGATCAGTTTGTGCGCGCCGATGCCATCCGCTTTGTTTTCAAACCGGGAAGGAAGAAGCTGAAGAACAAGCATTGGCGAGATTACAGGGAAGTATCGAACGAACTCCTGTTCTCACATGCTCGTCTACCGACATCCGCTTGGGAAGTCTTTTTCATTTGCCCTATCGAAACTAACCTTGATCACACAGATCCGCCGGTCGCCGACCAACTTTTCTCTCCTCGTAGTCCCTTGACAATCTAGGAGCGTCGTTTTATCTTCGCCCTAGATGATCTAGGAACTATGGAGGATAATGGCGATGCCCACCCCAGACACCAAACTGCTGCAAGGCACACTCGACATGCTGATCCTGAAGGCTCTCTCGCTCGGGCCGCTGCACGGCTACGGCGTCGGCCAGCGCATCATGCAGATGTCTGAGGACGCGCTGCGTGTTGAAGAGGGTTCGCTCTACCCTGCGCTCTACCGGATCGAGCGGCAGGGGTGGATCAAGGCCGAATGGGGCGTGTCGGAGAATAATCTCCGCGCCAAGTTCTACAAACTCACTCGCGCCGGCCGCAAACAATTACAGATTGAGGAAGAGAATTGGGAGCGGCTCGCCGGCGCCGTCTTTAAAGTCATGCAAACTAATTGAGGGGAGCTGCGCCTATGTTCTGGTTGAGGCTGATCTACTCACGGCTATATGGACTGCTGCGCAAGAACCGGATCGAGCAGGAGATGGACGATGAGATGCGTTTTCACCTGCTGATGCGGACGAGGGAGAACATCGAGCGCGGGATGAGACCAGAGGAAGCGGAGCGAGAGGCGCGGCGGCGCTTCGGTAATGTGGGCCGCATCAAGGACCTGGCTCGTGACATTAAAGGAGGAGGTTTCATGGAGACGCTTTTGCAGGACCTGCGCTATGGCGCGCGGATGTTGATGAAGAACCCAGGCTTCACCCTGATCGCCGTGATCACGCTGGCGCTGGGCATCGGCGCGAACACGGCGATCTTCAGCGTTGTCAATGCTGTGTTGCTGAAGCCGCTGCCGTACCTTAACAGCTCGCGACTTGTCTTCATCGAATCAGGCGACAGGCAATCTGATCCGCGCGGATACTCCGCAGCGTCGCCCGCCGATTTTCGGGATTGGCGGGAGAATAGCCGAACTTTTGAGCAAATCGCCGCTTATGCCCCGAGCGAGGGTTTTAAACTGACCGGAGTCGAGAGTCCTGAGATCTTCGCCAGTCCGCGGGTTTCGAGCAATTTCTTTCAGGTTTTTGGCGCGACGCCTCTGCTGGGTCGCGCATTTCTGCCGGAGGATGAACAGTCGTCGTCGTCAAAGACGATCCTGTTGAGCTATCAGCTATGGCAGCGGCGTTTTGGCGGCGATCCGGGAGTAGTTGGCCAGACACTCGGCAATACGGGGGTGACAGTCATTGGCGTAATGCCGGCTGATTTCAAATATCCGACTTACGCGGAGTGCTGGACCCCGCTTTCGATCGACACTAATGAGGGAAGCATTCGCGCCAATCGTTACTGGGCCGCCGTCGGATTGATCAAATCTGATCAGACACTGGAAAGCGCACAGGCGGAACTCAAAGCTATAGCGGGCCGCCTCGAGGCGCAATATCCTGACTCCAACAAAAACATCACCACAAACATTACGCCTATCGTTGAGCGGCGGACTCAGGGGCTGAAAGAGCGGTTGTTCATCCTCCTGGGCGCGGTTGGTTGCGTGCTGCTCATAGCCTGCGCCAATATCGCCAATCTGCTGCTGGCGCGCGGAAGCGGACGGCGCAGGGAGATGGCGATCCGCCTGGCGCTTGGCGCTCCACGCCGGCGGTTGCTGCTACAGTTGTTGATAGAAAGTCTGCTGCTCGCCGCGTTGGGAGGCGCCGCCGGATTACTGCTCGGGCAATGGGGATTGGATGGTTTGATGAAATTACTGCCTGAAAGTTACAACGATTACTACCACATTCAGGATCAGTTGCAGTCCGGAATCGTTGATTGGACGGTTCTGTCGTTCACTCTCCTGATGTCGGCGCTGACCGGAGTCTTCTTCGGTCTCATTCCCGCGTGGCAAGCTTCGAATCCGGTTGTTAATGACGAATTGAAGGAGGGAGGACGCAGCGCCGGTGGAGCGCGCGGCAGGCGATTACGCGGCGCGCTGGTGGTGGCCGAGATCGCGCTGGCGATGGTGTTGCTGGCAGGCGCCGGATTGCTCATCAACAGCTTCGCGCGAATGAGTCGCGCGGAACTCGGGTTCGACCCGCGAAACCTGTTTTCGATAAGTATCCAGACGCGCACTAAATTTCCCTTTGTAGGCGGCGATGAGCTGCGAGCGCGGTTTGTCAGGCAGGTGTTCGATCAGGTCTCGCAAACTCCCGGCGTCGAATCAACGGTTGTGACCAGCGTGGGGGTATTTCCTGTTTTGCATTTTGGCTTCAATATTGAAGGACGCCCGCTGGCCGCGGACGCCGATGCGTTATATGAGACTATCAGCCCGAACTATTTTCGGGCGCTGCGAGCCGGGATGGTGGCAGGCCGCGAATTCGAGGAGCGCGACGACACGCGTTCGTCGGCGGTGGCGATCGTCAACGAGACACTGGCGCGAAGGTATTTCGCTGGCGAAGATCCGCTCGGCAAACGCCTCTCTGTCGCCGTGGGGCGCCAGCGCGCCGCATTGGAGATCGTCGGCGTCGCCGCCGATATGAAGCAGGGCGAATTAGGCGCGCCGGTCCTTCCGCAAATTTACACGCCATATCTGCAGCGTCCGTGGCTCAGCAGCGCGATCGTTGTACGCTCCGCGCATAACGATCTGAGCGCAGTGAAGAACGACGTCCAGCGCGCGATCTGGAGCGTCGATCGGGATCAGGCGTCAACCCGGATCCAGACCGCTGAAGAGGCGCTGAACACTTCATTGGCCGAGCCGCGGCTTTACACTGTTTTGCTGGGAGTCTTCGCCGCGCTGGCCCTGAGCCTCGCCTCGGTCGGCATTTACGGAGTGATGTCCTGCGCGGTTACCGAGCGCACGCCGGAGATTGGCGTGCGGATGACGCTGGGCGCGCAGACTGGCGCCGTGCTGCGGCTGGTCGTGGCGCAGGGAATGAAGCTGGCGCTATTGGGCGTCGGCTTTGGATTGATCTCAGCGTTCGGCCTGGCGCGATTGATGAAAGGTTTGCTGTTCGGCGTGAGCGCGCTCGATCCACTGACCTTTGTGGCGACGCCGCTACTACTGACTGGCGTGGCGCTGCTGGCTTGTTATTTTCCGGCGCGGCGGGCAACTAAGGTTGATCCGCTGATCGCACTCAGGGGTGAATAGCGGCCAAGTTGCGCTGCGAATGTGGCGAGCGCGGCTACAAGGTGGCTATCTGCGAGAGCCACGCTTGCTACTGCTTGTGGTCTGAATCCGTCTGAAATATGAGTATATAGGGATGATTTGTCGAATCAAACCAACTCGACGATTTTGCCCCAAGGCGCTTGCGCTCTACGGCCCACAACACTGGAAATGCCGGCTCAGCGCCGGCATCGCCTTCCAGGTCGGTCAGGTAGATCAGCAGATCCGGCTTCCACTTCGCCGCCTCTGCAATAGCCGGCTTGAAATCAGTGCCGCCACCGCCTTTGAAGACGAAGTTTCGCAGCAGTTTTGAACCTTCCCTGCCGGAGAAATCCTGAACCTGATGGACATCGGCGTCGCAGACGATCAGGCGAAGCTGCGACTCGGTCTGTTGGAGAACGGCGGCGACTTCGGCGGCGAATCGCTTGAGAAGTTGTCCGTCAATCGATCCGGAGGTATCCACGGCGAGCGCGATGCGGCCGGTTCGAGCGGCTCTCGTGGCGCGATCAAATGGCAGATCGACGCCTTCGCGTTCTCTGAGGTCACCTTCCAGCGCAAGCCAACGGCGGCTTGGCCGTGACGGATCTGGCCTATGTTTGCGCTGCGCGTGTCGAAAAAGAAAGTCCCGAAGGATGCGCTCCCACGGAGTCTTCACTTTCGGCAGTTCACGAACGAGTCGATTGAATATTCCGGCGAGCGAACCACGCGCCATTTTCAGGCGCGAACTCCAGGCGCGAATCTCATCTTCATTTGAACTGAAGGATGGTTTTCTTTACGGCGGTCGTTATGTATTTATTCTTCTCCGCATCAGGGGCCTTCCCCAATGCAGCGAGAAAATCATCGATGATCTCTGAACATTTATCCACATGCTCTTGCGTGTAACTGGCATCGAATTCCGGATCGTATTCTGGATCGTTCTCATCGACGGCGCCGCCGTATTTCATATACTCGATCATACCGTCAATGAGACCCCGCTTTAATTCAAGGATTTTCTGATTCATCCGCTACGTTTACGGCTGTCGCCAGCTGATTGCTCAGGGCTATTCATCATGACAGATGCAATTCCAGATCGTGTTCAATTAGGGCGGAATTCGAGTGGATCCGTCATAGCAGGAACCGCACAAAGTCCTCGGTCTCTTCCCCTTCAATGAACATAAACATAGCGCCATCTATGCCAAGGCTTTTCACTTCCCGCGAGACCTTGCTGTAATCAGAGTTGTGAGCCAGAAGTCGCTTTCCGAACAAGGCTACCCATTCACCTTGATACCGGCCAGAATTCTGCGCCAGCCACTGAAACTCTTCTGAGCGATCATCTAACGGGATTCGTCGAAAAGATGCTGTGGAGTCAGTCTGATTGGATTCAGCGCCATTCAGCTCGCTTTCGAGCATTTTTAATAACTGCGGCCTCAAACTGACCGGAGTCCGGCGAAAATTTTCGACCGTTGCTTGCGCGTAAGGATTTTCGATCTTTGGCATTCAAGCCTCCGTGATGACCTTAAGCCCTGGCAAAAAGTTGAAGTCTCCGGCGTTGTGTGTGACCAGCTCCGCGTTGTATAGAAGCGCCGTCGCGGCGATCCAGGCGTCTGCCGTCTCGATGTGTCGCCCCGCGCGCTGCGCCTGGCCGCGGACCTCCGCCCACATTGTACAGAGAGCTCCATTCGAATCCACGGTAACGAAGCCGTCTTCGATGAAGGCGCGCAGTTCATCGCGCTTCGCCTGTCCCCAGTTGCGCATGACAGCCCACTGCTCAAGTTCTGCGCGAGTCATAAAACTGATGGCCGGCAATGTGCTGGTCACATCAATATGCGGATCGTACAGAGCGCCGCGAGTGTCTCCCTTAAAGATGAATGAGGCGACGTCCGTATCAACTATTACGACGCGCATCAATTAGTCCTGCTTTCCGGCCCGGCGTCATCCCCTCGATCGATGATTCCCGGGCCCGGGATAGGCTCATCATCGATATCACCGAAGTCCCTGGGTGGCCTGCGGTCCTTCCGCGATTCGCGCAGGAACGCGAGAAAGTCATCAATACTTTCATCAGCCGGCCAGACGCCCTTAGCGCGCTCTGCCGCGATCTTCCAATCACCGGGCTTGATTCCCTGCTCTTCGGCCAACTGCTCGATCATCTTCGGAGGATGGAGGAGCCTTACGAGCCGTTGCTGGTCGGCGATCGGCAGGCGCCGCGCCAGTTCTAGAACTTCATCAAGTGTTGGCGTGCCCATTGTTTCGTCTCCCCTTTCAAATCGTTCCGCGCTGGATCGCGCGCCAGCAGTCATTTGCTTCTGTCGCACTTCCACTGATGCCTGGAATTTTGTAGCACGGCGCCAGGTTAAAGCAATGGCCTGTTGTAAACTATTTGCCAAAAGTGATGCTGCATTGACGAGGCTCTGGGCAGCTTTGGTAGAGTTGTTTCGGCCCGTTTCTATTATATTACACGTGTCTCACCTGTGAAAAGACCTTGATTTTGGGCAGAGGATCATGCGACGCGCAGCGCTTTGCACGATGCGTGCCATCTGCCGGCTATAAGCCAACAATCCTCTTTCGCAAAAACTTACAGGGAGGCGATTGGGAGAGGCTTAAAGTCAGCTTCGCTGTTCAAGCGCGCGATGATCGCCGCGCCGTTTTTCATCGAAGCGAATAAAAGCCGGATCGTCGCCGCAGTCGAGGCCCAGCTTGAGCGCACGTTCGAGAACCAGGCTGCCTGTAAGAGTCTGAACGTCGGCCAAGGGCAACCCGTTATGCGAAGAGCCTGGCAGTTCATCGAGCGCGTTCACGACGGCCATTATTTTGCTCAGATTCCCGGCGTTCACTGACGCCGCCATCGCGTAGGCCATTCCATACAGGCCGTTGATCGTCGCGGGGATGACCCTGTGCAACTGCGGTCGCGGCGTATTGATGATCTTCTCGACCGATGCAAGATGCTTGAGTTCGTCGGCGACGGTCAGGAACTCGTGCGCGGTCGAATCGCCGACCAGGCCACATATAAGGATTTCGCGTTCGCGTTTGCCAAAGCAGCCCTTCCAGACATTTGATACCCGCTCCCAAGAACGCGGGCTGGGAATGATCGCGTGATCGGCGCGCCGCATCTCCGCCGAAGCGATCAGCAGATCAGGTCGAACCTGGATAAACGCCATCACTTCGGGCGCGACGTTGTTTTCCACCGCCCATGCCAACCAGTCCTGCGCGGTTGGCTCAATGACTATATGGATCATGCGATCCATCATAGCAGTGCCCATATCGCAGGAAATCGCGCCGTCCTCCGGGCGATTGCCCGCAGCTATAAGACGCCATTTGTCGCCGAGTTTCCAATTGGCGACGCGCCGCTCCAGTATCAAGCCATAGGCGGCGATGCGTGTCTGCTCGTCGGCGCCGGGCAATTCATCGAGAAAGAGAATGCCGGGCTCGTCTTCACGCGGCAGGAAATCTGGCAGATAAAAGACGGTTTGCCTTGCGGTGTGGTCCAGGGCTGGCAGCCCGCCGATGTCTGAGGCGGTCTTCTGCGAGAGTCTCACGTCTCGCAGCTTAGCCTCGCGCCGCCGAGCCAGTTCGACAATTAATTGCGATTTTCCAACACCAGGGCCGCCCCAAAGCATTACAGACAGCTTGAGCGGCCAGAGCGCGTTGATCGCCGAGATCGCCTCCGACGGCGTACACGACATTGTGTTGATCATGGTGTTTGATCCTCTGATAGATAGATTTATTGAATGGTAATGATTACTCGCGCTCGACTGCCGCCCGCTCATTTGTTCTGCGCGTCATCAACGCGGCCCCGACCTGCGTCCCGCACATCCAGAGCTTCAGCCTCATGCGAGCGGCGAGATTTCCGGCCGGCGGGATCGAGCCGATTCGGGCATAGACGAGATCTTCAGCGGCTGATCGCATGGAGATGAGTTGCGGGAATCGGCGTGTATCATTCGTTTCGGTAAGATGAATAACCGTTCCCAGCAGTTCTTCGGCAAGGAAGATTCCGAAGCTGTTATGCGTAATCATATCGGCGACATTAGGATTGTCCGGCGCAAATTCAGAGGGCTTATCGAAAAAGTCGATCAGCGCGAGATAGTCATTGGGAACGCCGCCCCATCGCGCCGCCAGACCTTCGGCTGGCGCTTCTCTGACATGTTCAAGATGGCGCGGCGGCTTCCTGCGGCGTGTCCAGTAAGCGGCATCGATCTCACCCAGCCATTCCGCCAGCGTGACGACTCGACCCAGGTCTTCCACCTGATGATCGCGGAACAAATCGCGAGTCGGAATAACAGTCCCGTCCCCGGCCACGATCATTTCGCCGTGAGTCCTGATCGCCAGCCACTCTCCGAAATCCGAATGGAGGAACATACGGTGCTGCATACTGGGAAAGATCGCCTTGCTGCGATCGATCCAGTCGTGGATAGCGATCCAGTCCTGCCATTCGCCGCCGTAACGGTAAGCGGTAATGCGGGCATGCTGTAGCGGCTTCATATTCAATGATCCTCTCCAGCGGATTCTTCCGCGGCCCGCATCCTCGCGCGGGCTTCGATCGGCGAAGGGGCGACGCGGCCGGCGTGATGGAGCATCAGCCACAACTGCGCATACAGATCGCCATTCCGCCACGATTTCGCAATCTCCTGTAATCCACGCGCGCTGATCGCATCGGATTCTTCTTTGGTTTGCTCCGTGGACGTATAGGCGCAACCAAACGGAGCCTCAGCATGGATTTCGCATCGTCCGTTTTTCAGAATGTGACTTGAAGCAAAACATGGCGCGATGCGCCACAATTGCTTCCAGTTTGCGAACGCCAACTCATACTTCCATCAGGAGGCTGGTTTGAAGGGTGGTTTTGTCTTCTTTCTATCTGCAGCCAGATTCCGCATATAGTTCTCATAGCGTTCCAAGATAGAACGGCAAATATCAGGATGATTCCGCAGGAGTGTCGAGCTGTGACATCCGATCTCTTTGGCCAGCCGATTCAACGAGCGGGGCGGCGTTTCGCGCAACGCTTGCTGTAATCGTTCCCCGGCGGCTTGTATGCGTTGTTTGCAATAGTCAGAGCGGCGCTCCACAAGGCGCTGACACTCAGGCGCAAAGTGCTGCTGTAAAAAACTGACGGTAAATTCCGTGAAGCGCCGTGCAACAGCATTCAATGTCGGCGGCGGTTCTTCGCACAGGGCGGAGTTAAACAATTGCCGATACTGCTGATAAACATATCGTTGACGTTTTTCCCTCAACGCGCGACGCAAATCACTAAACCGTCTGACGAGTTTGTAAGAGTCACTGTAGCCTAAACGGCCAGCCACATCTTTCAGAGACGCAGGACATGATTTTTCCAATTCTTGTTCCAATACCCCTCTCTCTTCTGCTTTCTTCGGGAGCCACTGCGCCTTCGCCCGCACGGATTGCTGTCCGCTTTTATATTCCACAGATGATCTGTAGCTGGCTGTAATCTGCTTGCTCAACTCCGGGAATTTGCCTCGCAATGTGGTCGGACGCCGATAGCCTAAACGCCGGGCGACTTCTTCAAGGGAAGGAGGAGGCGTCTCCTTCAATGCAGCCTCCATTTCATCTCGTACTTTCTGGCGAGCCAAATTGCCCCTGCGATGAAGCTTGCGGATTTGTCTCGGTTGGCTACCGCTGATCTCACTGGGGTATTGGGTTAGGCGTGCCAAGACGTAAGCCGGCTCAGTCAATAATTTGAGCAGCGGAACGCGGGTCAAAAAGCTGAGCCTGGCCAGCGGTTTGAGTGGGGGAATATTCTTTCCCTGTACCCACAGACGTGCGGTCGTATTCGCCACGCCTAGCAAATGCGCCAGAATTCTGGGATTGCCTTCCATCAACAAATTGCAACAGTGATTGACAGATGCCGTCACATCATCTCGCCTCGGCGCGGCAGGCAGACTGGCAGAGGCTGCAATAAGAGAACCGATGTTGTCGGCGACCCATTGCTCGTAGTTCAAGTCGACATCCGCGGTAAGCCGCGTCTCCGCCTCCGCTACTGGCTGAGGGTCTTGTCTCCCCAGCCAGGCGCGACAGTGAGAACAAAAACCAGGAAGATAATGACTCAGGCCGGGCCAACTTCGCCGCTGGCAACGCGGACATTGTTCGGCCAGGAAGCGCTGATGGCGCGGACAGATTTTCACAGGTCGTACAGTCCACAGCAAAGGATCATAGAGCGTGTGTCCTCCGGCTCCCCATTCGGCATAGCAATCTGAACACCAGGCGCGATAATGTCGCAGCAGTTCCAGGCGAGGCACAACATCAGCCCACTTGATAAATGTCGATGGAACGATTCCTGTAACGAGCGTAAGCCGCTCGACAATGGGAAGCAGGTCGTTAGCGAAAGTGTCCGCGCCGTTGGCGGAATGTAGTTGCAGCAGCTTAAGGCGGGTGAAAGAAATGTCAGATGCCGCACGCCTGGCAATCACCAATGGGAATAGATACCGAATCGATAATGCGCCCAGGGATAGATTATGCGCTCTGGCCAATCGCGCCAGATAGATGGCAAAGCATTCTGTCTCAGCCGTCCCGATACCGATGGGGCGAATTTGATAGAGCGCGCTACGTGGAGGAAGTTCAGGCAGCGACAGTTCCCAATGCTCATAGCTCTCAGGCGAATCAGGTTTATTATTTATCCGCGGCATTTACCTTTTTCCCGACCGGATCGCGTTGAGGACGGCGCTCTCCGGGATGGCGTCGAGGCTGGCCGGCGCCATCAGGCGCTTGATTTGTGGCGACCGGCGTTTTCTTACGCCGGTTCGCTTTCGTGGCTGAAGCACTCTGCTGTAATCGGAATCGCAGGCTCTCAATTTCAGCCTCCGATTCTCGTAAGGCTTCTTCCCCTTCGAGCAAGGCTGTCGCTATGCTGCGCCATTCTGCGTCGGCCGGCCCGTGTTGTTTCAGATGATCGATCGTCAACGTCACGGCTCCCTTATCCAAGGCTACGCCTGCAGCTCTCACAAACCATCCTTTGAGAATCCCTACACATCCCAGGCTGCGTTCCATCAGGTATTGGCTGTGCTCACGCAAATCGCACTGCTCGGAGAATGGCAGCCGCTGTTGAAAGTTCCAGATGATGTTTTGAAAGGCCTTCACGTCGGCTGTCCGGCCGGACAGGTAACGCTCAAAATGAAATGTCCGGCTGCGGCGGCTTAACTGGTCACTGAGGTTGAGCAGGAGTTGAAGTTCGTAGG
>DASUFM010000045.1:0-3298 GCA_036274535.1 Blastocatellia bacterium | reverse complement strand
TGTACGCCAACATTCTGTGGGTTAAGAAAGGCGGCAGGCTGAACCGCCATCGCCATCGCGGTCGAATTTTCGCCTGCACACTCGAAGGCAGCTGGCGATACCTGGAATACGATTGGGTGGCCAGGGCGGGCAGCTATGTTCAGGAAAGCCCCGGAGCGATCCATACGCTGGTTTCGGACGACCCGAACGGCATGAAGACTATCTTCTGGCTCAACGGAGCGATCGAATTCTTCGACGATGACGATAAACTGATCGAGACGCTGGACGTCTTCTGGTTCATCAACCACTACGTCAGTTACTGCCGCGAACACGGCATCCCGATCAACAAGAAACTCTGGGTCTGACTTGATCGACGCCCGACTCAGCCCGTTGTTTCAAAACCCTGCGCAGAATTTTTCCGGACGGCGACTTCGGAATCTCGTCAATCACTTCGAACTGCCGAATCTGCTTGTAGCCGGCCAGGCGTTCGGCGACGAAACGCATCAGCGCATCGAGGTCGATCGTCCGGCCTGCGCGCGGCACGATGAAGGCTTTCGGAATTTCGCCCGCATCCGCATCCGGCGCGCCGGTGACGCCGCAATCCTCAATATCGGGATGCTCCAGCAGCACGGCTTCGAGTTCCGCGGGCGCGATGCTGAAGCTCTTGTATTTGATCATCTCTTTTTTGCGGTCGACGACGTAAATATAGCCATCTTCATCCACCCATCCGATGTCGCCGGTGTAAAGCCATCCGTCGCGCAAGGCTCGCGCGGTCTCTTCCGGCGCGTTCCAGTAACCTTTCATTACCTGTGGGCCGCGCACGACTATCTCGCCGGTCTCGCCCTGCGGCAGATCGATTTCGCCGGTCTCGAGGTCGACGATCCTGGCCTCGGTGTCGGCCACCAGTGGGCCGCTGCTTTCGGGTTTGATGCGGTGCGGAGGGGTTTGATGCGTGGCGGGACCGGATTCGGTCAGACCGTATCCTTGAAGGATGCGGAAACCGAATCGTTCTTCCACTCGGCGAGCCACTTCGGGAGGGAGCGGCGCAGCCGCGCTGAACGCATATTTGACCGTTCGGAAATGCGAGCGGTCCAGCCACGGCGTGTTGGCGAGCGTAAGCAGTGTCGGCGGCACGGCGAAGAGCCAGGTCACGCCGTGCTCATCGATCAACCGAACAGCGGTTTCCAGATCGAAGCGTTCGAGCAGAATCTGTTTCGATCCTGATCGAACGCTCACGCCCATCATCGTCACGCCATAGATGTGTGAGAGCGGCTGGTAGATGATATAGCTATCGTCCGAGCCCAACTGCAGCCTGCTCCCCCACTGTTCGTGGTTGACCGCCAGGTTGCGGTGGGTCAGCATCACGCCCTTCGGCAACCCGGTCGTCCCACTCGAAAACGGCAGCGCGGCCACCTGGTCCGGATCAATATGAGCGATCGGCGGGTCGGAGGATTGGCCCTCGACGAGGTCAGAATAGCTGATAATGTTCGAGACCGAATCCGGCGCCCCGTCGCCGAGGACAATTATTGTCAGCGGCGCCGCGAGGCTCGGAAGCGCAGCTTCGACTACAGGCCAGAGTTTCACGTGAGTGACGAGCATCCTGGCGCCGGCGCTGTTCAACTGGTATGTAACTTCTCGTTCGCGATATGCGGAATTGAGCGGACAGCTCACCGCGCCGAGCTTGCTCGCGGCGTAGAAAGCGACCTCGACCTCAGGGCAATTCGTCATGAAAATGCCGAGCCTGTCGCCGGATTCGAGACCGAGCGCGCGAAGCCCGTGCGCCAGCCGGTTCGATTCAACTTCGAGATCGGCGAACGTAAGACCCCTGCCTTCGAATACGATCGCGACTCGATCAGGCTGCTCATGCGCTCTCTTCCGAAGCGCATCGTGCAGCAACGCGTTGGGATAGTTCAGTATAGGCATATGTATTGAATCATTCTTCATTTTCGATTCTCGACTCTCCATTCTCAGGCAAAAAGAGAAGTTTCTTCCCTGCTCGAAAATGGAGAGTCGAGAATCGAAAATGAAGAATTGCGTTGATATTCAATCAAAGCTTGAGAAGCTTCTGCGCGTTCTCCAGCAGAATCTTTCGGCGCGCTTCTTCTTTTATCTCCAGAGCTTCGAAGTCCTTGAGCCAGCGGTCGGGTTGAAGCACGGGATAGTCGGAGCCGAACAGGACTTTGTCCTGAAGAAGGCTGTTGGCATACTGGACCAGCACGGGCCTGAAGTATTTCGGAGACCATCCTGAGAGATCGATGAAGACGTTGGCCTTGTGCATGGCGACTGCCAGCTGCTCTTCCTGCCAGGGTACCGCGGGATGAGCCATGATGATCTTGAGGTCCGGAAAATCCGCCGCCACGTCGTCCAGATGCAGCGGGTGCGCGTATTTCAGTTTGAGGCCGCCGCCTCCCGGCGTCCCCGCGCCGACGCCGGTCTGCCCGGTGTGAGAGATGAGGGGAATATCCAGCTCAACGCATTTCTCCCAGAGTGGATAGAAGCGCGTGTCATTTGGAAAAAAGGCCTGAACGGTGGGATGCAGCTTGAGGCCGCGAAGCCCGAGCTCTTTCACCGACCTTTCCAACTCCTTAATTGCAAGCGCTCCTTTCCACGGATCGACGGAGGCGAAGCCGATAAACTGGTCGGGATATTTCCCGACTACCTCGGCCACATAATCATTGCCGACGTAGCGCTCTCCGCCGCGCGTCTCGGAGTCGACAGAAAAGATAACGCCGAAGATATCCAGCTCCTTGTATTTTTGATACATCTCCTCGGGGGATCGAGGCAGTGAGGCCGCTTTGAAATAGCCGGCCATTCGCCTCTGTTCTTCGGCGCCGGAGTCGCCCGCGTGTTCCGGGACGTGAATATGAACGTCGATTGCGCGCATTATGATTTCCTCTTTATTGTTTCATGGCGTCAGCCGTAAAGAAATTGATGCTGACGGTGGCGAGGTCCGACGGCGGAAACTTCGCCTGGAATCGATCGTCGGACGCCAACCCCGCTTCCCCCGCGCATGCGAGGAAGACATTAAGTTCGACCAGATACTGGTCGGAAAAGCCGTGCGTGGCGTCGTAGGCTAAGGCCAGCGTCCGGTCCCGATTGGCGGCGGCCACGATCGGAGGCAGCGTATGAAGCTCCATCACGAGCAGACCGAACCGCCCCACATATGGCGCCCAGCGGCGTAGATGCCGGACCAGGTTCTCTTCCAATTCATCCGGCGGGACCTCCTCGCCCAGATAGGCGAAGGCGCCGGTCGTTCGAATCTGGCGCGATCCGCAAACGTAATTGGCGGGTGGAAGATATGGGCGATTGTGATCAAGAA
>DASUFM010000044.1:0-3679 GCA_036274535.1 Blastocatellia bacterium | reverse complement strand
GCGTAAATGCACGCTGTGTTGTTTGGAGCCTGTGAAATATTGAAGCGCCGCGCCGTACGACTCTTCCGGCACGGCGCGGACGTCAACCTGCAGATTGCCCTCTATGATCACGCTGGCGCGCGTGGGGCCGAGCGCGGTCGTCCGTTTGATCACGGGCATTTTGACGAACTCGCGCAAAGCCTCTTCGCCGTCGCGGGAGGAGATAAGCAGGTCTATATCGCCGACGGTCTCCTGGCTGCGGCGAATGGAGCCGGCCAGATCGGCGCGTTCAACCAGCTTCATCCTGCGGGTTTCGTCGAGTAGTTTTTCGGCCAGCGGCAGGACCATGCCCAACAGCTTTCGCTGTTTGCTCGATTGATGCAGCTCTATTCCACGCCGCAAATTCTCTATCTTCTTCTCTCCGAAACCGCGAAGCTTTCTGAGCGAGCCTTTCTCTATCAGGCGCCGCAGATCGTCGGCGTTTTTGATCCGGAACTTTTCGTGAAGCAGGGCGAGGGTCTTCGGCCCGAGGCCGGGAATATCCATCATCTCAATCAATGTGTCAGGCACGTCGCGCATCTCCCGTTCACATCGGCGTATGTGGCCCGTGTCTATGTATTCCTCGATCATCTCCGAGAGGTCGTGACCGACGCCCGGTATCTCTTTGAGCTTCTTCTCACGCGCCAACCCGGTCACGTCCTGGTCGAGCCCTCTGAGCGACCCGGCGGCGCGCTCGTACGCCAGCGCGCGAAAGCGATCCTTTCCCTTGAAGGAGAGTACGCGCGACATGTGGTCGAATATTTCCGCAATCTCCTGGTTTACCATCTCTAAATGTCAGGGCAAACAATGTGCCGGAACGGGGGTTGCGTCCTGTAAGCCTATAGGTCCTGTAGGTCTTATAGGACCTATAGGAGGCAATATGAGGTTCAAAAATCGCACTGAAGCCGGCAGAGTCCTCGCCGAACGATTATCAGCATACGCCAATCGGCCAAATACATCGGATACACTGGTATTGGGGTTGCCGCGCGGAGGCGTGCCTGTCGCCTACGAAGTGGCGACCGCCCTGAATGCCCCATTGGATGTCTTTGTCGTGCGCAAACTCGGCGTGCCAGGCCACGAAGAACTGGCGATGGGCGCGATCGCGACTGGAGGGGGACGATCTCTCAATCCCGACGTGATCGAATATCTGCGCATACCTGAAGAAGTGGTCGATGAAGCGGCCGAACGTGAAGAGCGGGAACTGGAGCGGCGAGAGCGACTTTATCGTGACCATCGCCCCCCGCATTCGCCGCGCGACCGCGTGACGATTCTGGTCGATGACGGCCTGGCCACGGGGGCGACCATGAGCGCGGCCGCGATCGCCGTGCGACAACAACAACCCGCCTCGTTAGTCGTGGCCGTCCCGGTAGCCTCAATACAGACCTGCGACGATCTGCGCAGTCTGGCGGACGAGGTCATCTGCCTCTACACGCCGGAGCCGTTTTATGCCGTCGGATTGTGGTACGAGGACTTCTCGCAAACCACCGATGATGAGGTCCGCGATCTACTGGCAAGGGCCGAAAACAGATTGGCCAGCGCGGCCCGGAAGTAAAATCGCCCTGTCCTGAGCGCCGCGGCAAAAATTTGTCCGGATCAGTGCCGCGAGCGGTAGCGAGCGGTTGTTGACAAAGGCGACGCTCGCTACCGCTCGCGGTACTGACTCGACGCCTCAATCAATTTTTAATCACTTCGTCAACAGAGTAATTATTTCTGCCCGGCCGTTTATCTATAACTGCAATTTATGGCGCAGCCTCCGTTCATTCGCAGGAGGTAACGCCTTTATGAAATCATTCGTCGCGCTGATTCTGCTTTCGCTCCTCTGTTTCGCTTCCCCTCAAGCACAACAACCGGCATACGAAACACTGAAGGCTGAGGCCGAACGTCTCTATGCGGAAGCGTCTTACAGTCAGGCTCGTGAGCTTTATCTCAAGGCTCGCGCCGCAAATCTTCAACCCGAAGACGCTCGATGGGTCGAGTTCCGCCTGGCCGACACGCTGTGGCGGGCGCAGGCGGCTACACAGACGTCCGACGCCACGAAATACGAAACCGCGCAGCGGCAACTCGAATCGCTTATCCGCGAGCGGCGCGGGCGCCAGCGGACTGAAGATCACGACCGCGTCTGGGCCGAAGCGCAGGAATCGCTCGGCGATTTATCGTGGACGCGGCGCGACGCGAGGAATTGGGCGCAGGCGTGGCCGTATTATCAGCAGGCGCTCGACTGGTGGGCGGGAACCAAAGACCTCGATCTCGGTCGCGCCCGTTATTTGAAAATTGTCTGGATGATAGCTCAGCCACCGCAGGCCGAGCCTTATTATTACTACGGCTATTACGGAAATTACGCGCCGGTCGAGATTTTCGACAACGCTTTGAAAATCGCTCAAAACGACGCCGACCGCGCGCGCGCGCATTATCTGATCGCGATGACGCTGCGTTATCGGGGCGGCGATTATGGACAGATACGGCGGATACCTGAAGAATTCGATGGCGCGATAAAAGCAGGCAAGGGAAGCGAATGGTATGACGACGCGCTCTATCATTACGCCGAAATGATGATGCAGAGTGGTCGCCTGATCCAACTTGACACAGGAGGCTGGCGGCAGGAGCCGGATTATGTGAAGGCGCTGGAACTGTTCCGCCGCCTCATGACCGAGTACGGCAAGGGCGAGACGCGCTACTACGATCAGGCTCGGAACTATATAGAATACATCACCAAACCTACAGTCAGTGTCAGCGCGACAAACATCTTTCTTCCCGACTCCGAGATTCAGATCCAACTGAACTGGCGCAACCTGAAACAGGTTGCGATGGCGCTCTATCCGGTGAACCTCCCGCGCGATCTTCAGCTTGCAGGGATAAAAACAGGCGATTGGATTCAGCAGGTTGATCTCTCGCGAAGCAGGAAACTGCAGGAGTGGAGTAAAGAGACAGCCGACAATGGAGACTACAAGCCGGAGCAGGAGACGGTCCGGTTGAACAGCAAACTTCCCGTGGGCGCTTATGTGATCGAAGCCAGGAACGGGAACGTAGTCGCGCGTGATCTGCTTCTTGTGACTGACACGGCGCTCGTTCTCAAGGCTTCAGGCAAGCAGGCGCTGGCCTATTTCTGCAACGCGGTGAGCGGCGCGCCGCTCGCCCGGGCCACGGTAAAGCTGGGCGAAAATTATTACGACGGCAAAGATTGGGTGTGGCGCGAGAGCGTTAAAGAAACCAATCAGGACGGCGTTGCGCTGTTCGATTTGACCGACGCCCAATCGCGCGGCGCACTCGTCGCCGTCGCCGCCATCGACCATCGACAGGCGTTCAGCCCCGGTCATAGCTATGGCCATGGCGGCGACGAACAATCCTGGCGCATCTATGCTTTCACCGATCGGCCCGCTTATCGACCCAATGAAGTCGCGCAATGGAAGTTCATCGCCAGGAAATATCAGGATTCGGTCTACTCCACGCCCGCGAATCAAACCGTCGAATTCGAGATTTACGATCCGCGCGGCGCCAAAGTCAAAGAAGGGAAGGCGGAGTTGAACGCATTCGGCAGCGCGTGGGGTTCGGTTGAACTGACCGAGAGCATGCCGCTCGGCGAATACAGCGTCAAGTTCTGGGATGCTGGGCGAAAAAATGAGATCGGCTCCGCCACGCTCTTCCGGTTGGAAGAGTACAAGCT
>DASUFM010000043.1:0-6591 GCA_036274535.1 Blastocatellia bacterium | reverse complement strand
TTCGCTCGGCGACAGGGAGTTCATACTCATGCGGCAGATAGATGAGCAGAAGCGGCAGATCGCCGAACAGGAGAAACTGGTTAGTTCCGCCGCGCCCGCAAGCCGCCTTGCGACGAACAGCGCTTACGGCGTCCTGCTGGCGCGGAGGGCCGAGGTCGAAGGGCAAATCAAGCACCTCGCCAGTTCCGTCACCGAGAAGAATCCCAGGATGATCCAGGCAAGGTCTCAATTGGCCACGATCAACCAGGAGATCGCGCGGCTTGAAGCGGCCAGCGGAGCGAACTCCGGCGCGGCTGTTACCCCGGCGTCGCCGGAAGCCCGCGAACTTCGCGCGATGCGGCGCGAATTATCTCGCCTCGAAAGCGAGCTGGAAGTTGCGCGACGCGATTTGAGCCGCAAAACAGAGGGATTGAAAGAGCTGCCCAAAGAGCAGCCTGACGCCGGCATTAATGAAATGGCCTCCAACGTCCGCCTCAATGAGGCGAAGGTCGAGTACGATCGCCTGATGGGGCGATACAACTGGCTGATGGATAGACAGGACTCGCTGCAGAAACTGTTTGGCAATGACGGCTGGAAACGAGATGTGTTTCAGGTGGTTGACGCGCCCATCGAGCAGCCGGCGCCGGTCGCGCCAAATCGCATGTTCCTCATGCTGATCGGAGTGGGAATCGCGCTGGCGGTGGGACTACTGACCGCGTCGGCGCAGGAGGTCCCGCGCCTCTTCCTGATCCACAACGACCGCGATGTTGAGTATTACCTGGGAACTCCCGTGTTGGCGGTGATTCCCGAGTCATTGACGCCGGTTCAGCGCGGCCGACGCCGGGTGTTGTGGGGGCTGCGCTGGCTGGGACTTGCGCTGTTTCTCGGCGCGCTGATTCCAGTCTTCGTCATAGTTATCGACCGCGCCCAGATTTTTCAGATTCTGGCGAACCGATAGCCAATAGTCAGATGCTCAGATATGAGGATGCGATCCAATCTCATTGATCAAACTCGGCCCGGAGCGCTTTTCAGCCGCCGTGCGACGCTATCGAGAGATGTTCCCGGCTCTCAGCGCCGCTCTGGAGCGCTTTTCAACCGCCAGGCGAAGAGTCCGAACGCCGCTCGGCAGGGCGGCGAATCCGGCCTTTCGCCCACATCCGGCGCCGGCGCAACGCGCGGCAAACACTGGATGGCGTTCGCGGGCGTTTATCTCTTCACACTGATGCTCTATGCGCGCCCCAACGACCTGGCGCCGGCGCTCGGCGCCTTTCCGCTGGTCAAGATTGTGGCGGTCAGCGCTCTGCTGATTTACATCGGATCGAAGATCTCCGCCGGCGAAAGGCTGTCGGTCTGGACCCTGGAGATGACGATGCTCATGGTCATCGCGGCTCTGGGACTGCTCCTGACGCCAATCGCCGCCTCGCCGAAACAAAGCATAGACATGCTCACCGACTCATATCTCAAGACGGTGATCATCTTCATACTGATGGTCAATCTGATTGACACGCGCGGGCGGATCTTTTCCATGTGGAAACTGGTCGTGATCTGTGGCGCGGCGCTCGGCGTGGGCGCGATCAGGAGTTATATGAAAGGCGAGTTCACCACGCAGGGGCTGCGTATCGAAGGTTTGGTCGGAGGCATGTTCGAAAATCCGAACGACCTGGCGACGGCGCTCGATCTTTTGCTGCCCTTCGCCGTCGCTCTCACGCTCATCAGCAAGGGACTCGCGCGTCTGTTCTATCTGGCCTGCGCGGCGGTCCTGGCCGTCGGCGTCCTGTTCACACTCTCGCGCGGGGGATTTCTGGGATTGATTGCGTCGAGCGGCGTGCTGCTATGGAAATTGGGACGATGGCGCCGGCTGAAAACCACGCTGGCGGTCGCGCTGATCTGCGGAATATTGTTAGCGGTCATGCCGGGCGGTTACGGCGCCCGCATAGCGACGATTTTTAACACCGCGCAGGATCAAACAGGCTCGGCCCAGTTGCGCAGCGAATTGATGAAGCGGGCCGCCTCGGTGGCCATCAGCCGCCCCATTGTCGGCGTCGGCATGGGGAATTTCCACATCTACTCGATCCGCGAAAAGGCGGCTCACAACTCCTACCTGGAGATCGCGGCCGAATTGGGCGTGCTGGGATTGATCGCCTATTTGATCCTGATCCTTGCCCCATTGCGCTCGCTCCGTCGGATCGAACGTCAAACCATGATCATGCGATCGAAGGGCGAACGGGAGATGTATTGGTTGAGCGTGAGCATACAGGCGGCTTTCGTCGCGTACATGGTTTGCAGTTTTTTCTCCTCGATTCAGTACCTCTGGTACCTATATTACACCGCCGCCTATGCGGTGGCGCTCAGACAGATTCATGCCGCCGAAGAAACGGAAAAATGAAATGGTTACCCGTATGAGTTCGCGACGCCTTAACAGGTTTTCGACTTTTACCGCCAGAGCGGGCTTCAACAAGTGGGACAATTTAAAAAATTGTCCCACCTCTTACTGCACATTGATTGGTGGGACAATTTTTTAAATTGTCCCACTTTTTTTCGCTGACTGAGAGGTAATTATGCAATGCGCAAAAAAAATCGCGCTGACGGCGCCTGTAATATCGGCGGTTTGTATTTTCGGCGCCGTGAACGCCATGCAAGGTTGTGATCGACAGCCAGGAGGGCCGCCGTTCGACGCCAGCATTATCGAATCCGTAATGAATCAACCGCGCCCGGCGACGCTCGCTCCGGGCGACCCGGAGCCTCCGCGCGTTTTTCTGGATACGACTTACGTGGCGCCTGCCGGTAAGACCATTAACGTCGCGGCCGGCGACAACGTTCAAGCGGCGATTAACAAGGCGCTGCCCGGCGACGTGATCAAGCTTCAAGCGGGCGCGACTTTCACCGGCAATTTCCGGCTGCCCAACAAGAGCGGTTCGGATTGGATCGTCATCCGCTCCTCGGCGGCGGACGAGGATCTGCCGCCGCCGGGAACGCGCATCACGCCGGCTAAAAGCGCAATTATGCCCAAATTGATCAGCCCGAATTCCACCCCGGTGGTGAATACGGATGAGGGCGCGCATCATTACCGCTTCATCGGCGTCGAATTCGGCGTGGCCGAGGGGAAGAACATTTACAACATGGTCGCGTTCGGCGCCGATCAGACCTCTCTGGCTCAGTCGCCGCACGATCTGATCATTGACCGCTGCTACATTCATGGCAACGATACCGGCGACGTTTCACGTGGCGTCCTGCTCAACTGCGCCCGCGCGGCGGTGATTGATTCGCACATTTCGAACTGCCACGGCGAAGGATTCGACACACAGGCGATTTGCGGATGGAACGGATCGGGACCGTTTAAGATCGTCAACAACTACCTGGAGGGCGCGGGCGAGAACGTGATGTTCGGCGGCGCCAAGCCTTCTATTCGGAATGTGGTTGCGTCCGACATCGAGTTCCGATTGAACCACGTCTATAAACCGCTCTCGTGGAAGAAAGGCCATTCCACTTACGCCGGAAGGCCGTGGACGATCAAGAATCTTTTCGAACTGAAAAACGCCCAGCGATTGCTCGTAGATCAGAACGTCTTTGAAAACAACTGGGCGGACGCGCAGGTCGGCTTCGCCATCCTTTTCACGCCGCGCGGCGAGGACGGCGCGGCGCCCTGGGCTACGGCTCAGGACGTGACCTTCACCAACAACATCCTGCGACATTCAGGCAACGGCTTCAATATCGGTGGGCCGGACGGCACCTCGCCGAGCCGGCCTTCGCAGCGAATCCTGATCAGGAACAACCTGATTGACGACATTGATGGCAATAAATGGGGTAGCGCCAAATATGGGCCGGCGGACGGCAGGTTCGCGCAAATTGTCGGAGGTCCGCCAAACATCACGATTGACCACAACACTATCTTTCAAAGCGGCTCGCTCATTGTCGCCGACGGCGCCCCAAGTCACGGATTTATCTTTCGCAATAACATCGCGCGGAACAATTCTTACGGCGTGATAGGCAGCGATCGCACCCCTGGACTGGACTCGCTTGGATTTTACTTCCCCGATTACGAATTCAGGAAAAACGTCATCGTGGGGGTTCCGCCGGAGATCCACTACCCGGCGAATAACTTTCTGCCACCTCTTCTTAATCTGGTAGGTTTCGTCGATCTGGATGGCGGAGATTACCGTCTGGCGCGGAGCAGCCCTTATAAAAACGCGGGCGCTGACGGCAAAGACGTCGGGTGCGATTTTAGCGCGCTGAACCCCGAGGGAATAAAGAAATAGGGAGTGGGGAGTAGAAAGTCGAAAGTCGAAAGTATGGAGTCCAAATCAAACCTTCTATTTTTTATACCGGCTTTCAGATGGATGAAGAATAGCCACAGAGGCACAGAGGCGCAGAGAGGGAAAGATCTAGAGAAAGACTGCATTGCGGTCCAGCAATTTTTCCATCTCTGCGCCTCTGTGCCTCTGTGGCTATTTATCCATATGAAATGAAAACCGCTGTACTTTCGACTTTCTACTCCCCACATGGAGGAAGTTCAAATGGCGCATGAAAAGATAACCGGAAGATCCGTTATAGACGCTCCGGCGCCGCCGCTGGCAGGCGCATCGCGCCGGTCCGCCCACGGCGTCACAGCCGATGGGACCGATGGAGTAAGGATGTCGGTGGTGGCGATCAATGATTTGACCGCCCTGGAAAAGTACGTCCCTGCGTGGGAGGATCTGGCCGCCAACGCGATCGAGCCTAACGCGTTTTACGAGCCATGGATGATGATGCCCGCCATCCGGGCTTTCGGAGCGGGCCGGAATCTACAATTCGCGCTGGTCATGGGCAACGAACCGGAGCCTCTTCTGTGCGGAATCTTCCCGCTCGAACAGCAAAACCATTTTCAAGGGCTGAGCCGAAAACTTCCTTTCAAAACCCTTCGTCTTTGGAAGCACAAGTATTGCTATTTATGCACCCCGCTGGTCCGGAAAGGGTATGGCCGGCAGGTGATCGACACTTTCTTCGACTGGATGGACGCCGGCAGTCACGATTGCTCACTCATGGAGTTCAGATTCATCGCCGGTGACGGGCTGTTCAATGAGCTCCTGATAGATTACTTCGAGCGCCACGCAAAACTGCATTACGTATCAATGTACTTCCCGCGGGCGATATTTCGTCCCACGATTGACGCCGACACTTATCTTTGCGGCGCCCTGTCCGCCAAGCATCGCAAGATGATCAGACGCCAGGAAAGACAGTTGTCAGAGATCGGGCGCCTCGAATATGACGCGCTCACGCCGGATGACGACGTCGCGGAATGGATCGAAGAGTTTCTACGACTGGAAGCCAGCGGCTGGAAGGGTCGGGAGAACACCGCAATCGCTTCGGATGAATCCGATCAGAGTTATTTCAGGTCGATCGCAAAGGAGGCGTTCCGGCGAGGCCGGTTGTCGATGCAGGCGCTGCGGCTCGACGGTCGCCCGATAGCGTATAAGTGCGATTTCCCTGCCGGGCGCGGCGTGTTCACCTTCAGAATCGCATTCGACGAAAACTACGCGCGGAACTCGCCGGGCATGCTGCTGGAGATCGAAAACATCCGCCGGCTTCATGCCCGTTCGCAGATAGAATGGGTGGATTCGTGCAATGATTCATTCAGCTGCATGTTCAACCGGCTCTGGCTGGAGCGGCGGCCGATCCTGGACGTCGTGCTCGGCGCGGGGAAAACCTGGGGGGATTGGGTGGTTGCGGCGATTCCGCTGTTGAAATTGCTGAATCGCAAGCTGCTCCGCCGTGGCGCGTTCCCGCAATAGAACCGACGGACGAATGGAGGAGGGTTAAATGAAGACGATCTTTACCAGCCGGGCGAAGAGAGCAGACTCGACTAATGGACCGCTAACCAGGAGAGAGGTCATCGGAGCGCCAGTCCCCGTCCGGAGGGGGCGAGCGGAACCGAGCCAGTCCGAAGTTGACGTCACAACCAATGGCGCAAGGATGTCTGTGGTAATCGTCGATGATCTGACCGCTCTGGAGAAGCGCATCGCCGCATGGGAAGATCTGGCCGCCACCGCCATCGAGCCGAACGTATTTTACGAGCCGTGGATGCTGATGCCCGCGCTTCGGGCCTACGCCGCCGGGCGCTTATTGTTCGCGCTCGTTCAGACTATCGATCCGGCGCGCCCGCTCGGGCCGCCGCTGCTCTGCGGATTCTTCCCGCTCGAACTCAAAGATCATTACGACGGCGTCTCCAGCAGGCTGCCTGTCAAGACGCTCTGCCTGTGGAGGAAACTGGAGATGACTTATTTATGCGCGCCGCTCCTCAGGGCCGGGTACGCGCGTGAGGCGCTCGCCGCGTTCTTTGACTGGCTGGGCGCGGGGGACCACGACTGCTCGCTGATGGAGTTTGGCTTCGTCACCGGCGAGGGGCCATTCCACCATCTCCTGTTGGATTACCTGAGCCAGCGTCTGAAATTCACCTACGTCACGGAGGCCTTCACGCGCGCGCTATTTCGGCCCGCCGCCGACGCTGAGGAATATGTCCGGTCCGCGCTGGGGCGCTTCCGACGAAAAGAGATCAGGCGGCTGGAGAGGCGCCTTGCGGAGACGGGCCGCCTCGAATACAGGACGCTCGATCCATGTGTCGGGGGCGACGATATC
>DASUFM010000042.1:0-4883 GCA_036274535.1 Blastocatellia bacterium | reverse complement strand
GGCGACCGCGCCGCTGATGAGCGCGGCGCAGGGCAAAGGGAAGATCGCCTTGCCATACGCGGGCAGGTGTCCGAAGCGGACGTCCGCCGCCATTCACCGACTCTTGAGGAGCACGGCAAAAAACTCGACGCGCTAGTCGGTGAACTCGGATCAAAAGCAAAGACCGCTTTCGATTCCTACCGGCATGTCCAGCGACTCGCCGGAGAAGTGATAGAGAAATACCAGAACCGAGGTGAAACTCTTCCCACGCCCTTCGCCAATCGCGAAGACATCGTCAAGGCGCAGGACGAAGCCGTCAAACGCAGGTTCGCCGGCCATACCGAAAAACTCGAAAGGCTGCGCATCACGCTAGCGGAAGAACATGGCCACCCCATGCGTTTGGAGCAGGAGGCGGCGCGACTCGCGGCGCAGGTGTTCACCACCGGCACAGAGTTGAGAGCACGCGAGGAGCGCGCCAGGAGATTCGACGAGACGCGCCACCTCCGGAGGTGGGATATCGAAGGGGAAAAACTCTCCGTGGCGGACATCGACCGGCGCGTCGAACGGCTGAAAGATGCGGCCGCAGTGTTCGGCAGGTATGAGCTTCACATTGATCCGGCCGCGCGCCGACAGGCGGGCGCGGAGATCGAGCGTCTCGGCCAAATTAGGCAGGAAATCATCGAGAAGACGGATGGGCAGCGAGGCGAGTTGCGTGAGAGAGTAGATGAAGCCGGTAAACTACTTGAAACGCTCAGTCGCGCTTACGCCCGCGAAGCCACGCTGCGTGAACAATCTGGATTGGCCATGCCCGCCCCTCAATTCACGCGCGAGGAACTTGAACGCGCATCAGACAACATCGAGACGATTCGAGACGCGAACCTATTGCGACAACTGAGCGTATTCGAGAGGCAATTCAATGCGTATGCTGATCAGAAGGAACGATTCAATCCGGTTGAAGGCTGGGGCCGCGCTCCGGCCCGCGCCACCGTAGCGGAGATATTTCACCGCGAAAGTAATGAGCGCCTCACCGCCTTCGAGCGGCATGGAGAGATACAGCCGCTCCTGATCGAGACTGCGGACGGACGCCTTATCACTCACAGATTGAAAGAAACCAGACCGCAATCGCTCATCGAGCAGATCACCCGCCCGCTCGTAGAAACGCCAACGCAGCGCGAACTGCGTCACGGCGTCGAACAGGCTTTCGTCCAATACGAGAACCGATTGAGAGCCGATTTCGAACAAACCCGTTCTTACCTCGAAGCCGCGCGGGAGATCGTCTCCGTTCAGGCCGTCGAGCGAACCTTGCGCGCCGGTCATGAATTGTCAGCGCCAGAACCGGCGCTAACTCCGCAACAGGCGATGGCCATCGAGATCTACGCCGAACGACAAGCTGACCCAAAAGAACGAGAAGATTTCTTGAGCCTGGTGCGCGGTAGCGCCTCGTCTCACTTCGACTCCAATTCGCATACAAACTCGCCCGAACCGCATGCGGCGCGCGAAGTCTCGCCAGGCGCCGGTCGAGCGCGGTAGTTTACAAACGTAAAGATACAAATGAGGAATAGACATGGATAAGAATAACAACTCTCACAATCGTCTGATTTCAGCACAAACTTATGGACTGCGGCCTTATGAGGATAATTGCGATGAACTAGCCGAACTTTGCAAGGAGAGCGGACAGAAGCCCGGTGAGGCGCTGCGTGACCTCGTCGATGAAGCCTTTCGCGCCCGCCGCAACCCTCCGATTGTCACGACCGAAATCATGCAAGCCCTCGAACAACTGATCGAGCAAAACCGGCTGGCGAATGAGCGGTATGAGCGACTCCTTGGGAAGTATGAACAACTTGATGAGCAGAACGCCAGGCTGAAACAAGGCCTGATTCAAAACCTGCGCGAGTTCTACGCGATTCTCCTCGAAACGCTCTCAGCATCAATCGGAGCGAGGCGACTGGCGTGGAACTACGTGGCTTATACCGTGCTCAAACAGAGCGGATCCACCGATGAGCAGATCAAACAAAGATACGAGGCTGAGAAGAAAGCCTGGATCGACGAGAAGGACAAAATAGCCAATGCCCTCGAAGAGGCCATCAAAAAGATGCCGCCTCAGCAATAGCTTCCTCGATTGCGGGTTTGACGCGACACCAGAACCGTAAATGCCGATAAAGAGAACAGGAAACATGATGCAAAGACTCAACCTCAACTCAACAGGCGACGACAGAGAGATTCGCTCGCGCTTCAAAAACGCCTATGAGCGGATCGCGGGCAGTGATGACTACGAGAGGAACCAAAACAGCCTCAGGGTGATCCAGGTTTGCGTGATCACTATCAGCGCCTGCGCGACCGGCTTCGTGAACGCCTTCGCTCACAGGGAACGCCTGGGATGGGTGGGCGCGAGCCTGCTGGCGATCCTCATCACGGGCTTCGTGGAAAAGTTCTATTTCGCATTACGTCACGGCCTGACGACGATCTACAAATCAAGGAAGCAGCGCTTTTTCGCAAGCCTGTGTTGCAGAGTGATACAAATCTCCATGATTCTCAATGCGGGAATCCTCGCCGCCTGGGTGACCGGCTCAACACTGTCCGAGGCTTTGTGACATTGGAATCAGCTCTCAATCGTTGTCCATTTTTCGCTGGCGCTCATTGGGGTTTCGGCAGTGCGCGACTCCGACGCCGTAGTCGAAGATCACAT
The DNA here is from genome assembly GCA_036274535.1 of Blastocatellia bacterium. GTDB lineage: Bacteria > Acidobacteriota > Blastocatellia > RBC074 > RBC074 > JAJVID01. Next base: position 2,218 of record DASUFM010000042.1, on the reverse strand, counting down.
TCGCAAACTGAAGGCGGAGGGTGCGCAGGAAGATATCCTGACGATTCGCAGGGCGGCGATTAACGACAACCCGCTTGTGCTCGCCGCGGCGCGGCTGCGAGGATTCCTCGACGGGATGAGCCTGGCCGCCAATCTGCTCCGCGACAAACCTGACATCTCCAACCGCAGTAGTACACAGATTATTGACGGCCCACAACGGCTGTTCCTGCACAGCGGAGACAATGGAAATGATCATGCAAACAACGTGACTGATATTTCGGGAAAACGTTGGCGCCGGTGAACGAAGGAACCGGCCTTGAGGCGAGCCTTCAGTCTCAGGCGAGTTCATCGGCGCAAAACAATCAATTCGAAGGTGGTGAGCAGAACAAGATCCGGCAGGGTGAGCGGCGCCCCAAAGTTGCTGCCGAAAGTGACCCAAATGGAGGTGAGCAGATGGATTCATCGAGGGTGAGCCAATCCAGCGCTTATCCCGCGCAGATTGGTGAGCAGGAGGGTGAGCAGCCGCGGCACAACTCGCAATGGTTGAAAAGTATCTTGCCGGCGGCGTCAAATGGATGGTGGGATATACGCGATAAAGGCAATAAAATGACGATCAAGTTTCGCTGGCGCAGCCCCGATCTGCAGGTGATGACCCTGCTGCGTGTAACGAGTGAGCAATTCGAGACCCTCAAGCAAAGCGAATACGAAAACGCCAGGAATATGATCAAGGAACAGATCTCCCTGCGCCTTCATGATTTCTCGCTTGATCCGGCCAAACGCGACAAAGCTCTGATCGTTGCCGAGAAATTGGGCATCAACATTGGCGAATATCAAATCCCCGGCGTTGAAGATTAAATTGACAGAGATGCCGATTTTGTCATGCCCAAACCCATTTCCAGTTAACAAGTAACACAAAATTCACAGTTTTCTGTCATGCTGGCCGGCTTCCTGTCATGCTCGTCCACGATCTCCCAGGAACCGCATTACTGTAAAGCGCGATTATTCATTGACATAGCGAGCATCAGAATTCTCCGTCATGCCCGAAGCGCTGTCGTATCAACAAGTAAAACAAAATGCGCCAGACGTCGGGCGGGCGCGGCTTCGATCTTCAATTTTCACAACGCCGTAAATCATTCCCGATCAATCACTAAAACAACCGCCATTTCTCGTCATGCCATAAGGCTGCTCAATTCAACGAATAAAACAATCGCGATATTCCCCACATCTTTTCGTCATGCTCGAAGCCCCGAAAGATCAATAAGATAAACAAATGGGAAGAGACCATGACGATGTCTATCCTGTCGCCTCACATGTTTACGGAATTCCCAGCCTATGCCCGACCTGCTTCGTGATATATTGCTCCGTTGCGACAGATCACCGCGAACGGGGCTCATAGAAGCTCGAACTTAAGGAGGATCATGGAATATATCTTGCGCATAACGAAATTCAAGCGACCCAGGCGTGATGATGACGATGATCTTGATTACATCGTCGGCACTGCAATCGTCCTGATCACATTCATAATAAATTATGCGTATCACGTCGGTTTTTAACAGACGTGATACGCCTCCAAGACGCTCGATTAGCGTCAGGCTTTCTCTCTAATTACAGAGATGATTTTGGAAATGATCGTCAGGAGAAGAACACCGGCCGAAATTATCATTCCGGCGACATCCCAAACGTTCATAAAGTAGATGGCGCTGGCGGCGCTGAGCCAAAAAGCCAACCGTCGAATCGTGAAGCGCTCAGTTTCTTTATATTTCCTGGGTTTGTTGTTCGGCGTTTGCATAGCCATTGCAACGTCCTTTCTGATAGTTGAAAGAGTCATTCTCAATGCGCCGATGTCCGGACCGGCGCTGTTCGGACATCTACAAACAGCCGCAATCTATGAATTGGTGAGAGCAACCGTGTTGTCGGAAAGGCTTATCCCGTCGGCATGATCGCCGTTGAAAGCCGCGCTCTGGTCTGAGTTCAACCACTCAATTGATCTTTTTACGATGGAGCCGTGGCACGGGCTTGGATGGCGCCGGCAGACCAGAGTCAGATCACCCTGCTTCGCCAGTTCAGCCAACCGCTTCAGCTCAGCATAGACATCGCCCTGTTCCAGGATCCGACCCCATAACCACCGGCGATAAGCCCTGATTACGTCTTCCCGATCTCCATGCATGCCGATTTGTAGAGTAGGGACAGGGACGCCGTTCATAGTTGAGCTATGTGGTTTTCCCCATCCCCCTCTCCA
>DASUFM010000041.1:0-6266 GCA_036274535.1 Blastocatellia bacterium | reverse complement strand
TGCAGTCAGAATATCCTGCGTCTGATTGGCTACGTCCGTCCGGTTGTAGGTGGTGAAGAATTTGATCTTTTCTGGAATCTGTCGCCCGCCCGCGAAGCAGCGTATAACCGCGACATCGTGACCGGCTTTATTCAGCGGTTCGATCAGGCTTCCGTGTGTTTCCGGCGGCGCGTCGTTTGACGCGGCCAGAAGGACAATCGCCTTGCCCGATTTTTCGACGGTTGACTTATGCAGAGTAATGGAGACTCTGTCCGATTTGCCTCGGCGCGAAATAACCAGGCTTTCCACTGGTTTCCCGTTGAGGTTTATTGCCGTCGATTCGCCAGCGATGATGTCATTCGGCGCGGGGAATTCGGCCATCAGCGAATATCTGAACGCCTCGCCGAACTGTTCGCGGAAGCGTTCCAGGCCGGCCGCGTCGCGAGGTTGCGCTTCGTCGAACTGTTTCTTTCTCTCCGCAATCAGGCTTTCGGTCAATTGTGATTCGTTGAGTTCGTTTTCCGGCCGGGGCCGTCCGGCAAATACGAGCAGGTCGTTGATCGATGCGACCGCATTGCCGGGCTCTTTGATCGGAGCGGTTTCGGCCCTTCCGAGGAACCAGTGAGCGAACCATCCGTAAACCGCCTCGCGGCTGGGCTGGTTGTAATTGTGCGGGGCGTCTATCTGGATCGCCGTCAGCTTGTCTTCGGCGCCGAAGAGTTTGTAGACGTCGCGGACGGCAGGGTATTCGGAAGTCATCATGTTTCTGGTCCAATCGCCGGTGGCTGAGACCAGCATCATGGGGCGCGGCGCCATCAGGCTTGCGATCTCCACATTGTTGGTGTCAATTCGCAGGTTGGGCGCGTTTTCGCAGACGCTGCCGCCCTGCATCAGGAATGAGACCATATTTACCGGCGCCGACAAACTGACGCGCTCATCGACGGCGGACAGCAGGAAAGTTTGCGTGCCGCCTCCGGATTCCCCGGTGCAGGCAATGCGTTCAGGATCGACTTCGGGAAGCGTGAGCAGGAAATCGACCGAGCGGATGCTGTTCCATAATTGCAATCCCAGCAGGTTGACGTTCCACAATGCCTCGCGATCGACGATGTTTTCCCGATGACCGGCGGCGAAACGATGGCTGATGGCGGCGCTGTCGTTGTACCCGACCATGTCGTAACTGAACGCGACATAGCCTTGCCGGGCGAAACTCGCCGCGCGCGCCGGCCCGGAATTCAGTTGCTGATTCTCCAGCCGCCCGTATGTCCAATGCCCATGCGGGCAGAGCACGGCAGGCGCTTTGCCGGTCACATTCTTCGGGCGATAAAGGTTGCCCGTCACATAGAATCCCGGATAGCTCTCGAAGTAGACTTTTTCGACGGTGTGATCGCCGCGATCGACTTTGCCGAAGATCGTGGCTTTGACCGGCGTTTTCGCCGGGGTCGGCCACAGCCCCGCGCTGACCAGAATCTGTTTCTTCAACCGCGCCGCGCGAGCCAGCCATTCTTCCTTGCTGCGATACCCGGCGAAGTCGTAGGTCAGATCCAGGTGGCGGATTTCGGTCAATCGACGGTCGTTTTTCGGGATTTCCTGCGCGAGAGCGGCGGACGGGGCAAGCGCAAGCAAAAGCGCCAGGGCCCGCGGCGACAATCGTGGTAGCTTTTTCATAGGGGGATTAGTCTTCGCTTCCGTTCGATGGTTCTTCCAGCTTTCGGGCCTCGTCCTCGCCGAGCCGGTCGCGTAGAAACTTGATCGAACTCTGGTAAGCGTCGTCAATCTGCCGTTTGCGATAAGCTTCAAACGGAGTCCATTCGTCGTTCACCAGGACTTCAAGCGCGCCGGTGTCGGGATTTTGCCTTGTCTGCAGCGACATTAAATTTAGCGCCTCTTAAACGTTGAATTCAGTCTCCATCCGCGTGAGAGTGGAATGGCCGGGGTCGGTATCCTCCGTCCAGGGCCTGCCACAATACTTGCAGACATAATATGTCTTACCGGCCTTTTCGTCCACGCCGGTCTCTTCCAGATACAACGCAATGTAAATCCTGACCGCCGATCCGTCCAAGCGTTCAAATTTTGCGCATGGGCATTGCGTATTGGTCATAACAATGAATATAGGACAGATAGGACAAATAGGACAAATAGGACATGTCATCCTATTTATCCTATCTGTCCTATTTGTCCTATATCGCGAATTCGGCGACAACCGGAACATGGTCCGACGCCTTGGGGAGCGCGCGCGGCGCTTTGTCGATCCAGGCGTCGACGCATTTGGCGGCCAGGGGCGCGGTCGCCCACAGATGATCGATTCTCAATCCATGGTTGCGAGGGAACGCGCCCGCGCGGTAATCCCACCAGGAAAATAATCCGCCGTCATCGTGATGCTGGCGGAAAACGTCGACAAGCCCCCAGTCGCGGACGTGTCGCATCGCGTCGCGCTCCGGCTGGCTGCATAAGACTTTACCGGCCCACAATTTCGGGTCGTGAATATCACGGTCTTCGGGCGCGACGTTGAAATCGCCGCACAGGACAACAGGGTGTCGCGGATTGCAGGCTTCGTCGAAGAACCTGCGCAGTCGTCCCAGCCATTCAAGTTTGAACTGATATTTCTCTGATCCGACCTCGGAGCCGTTCGGGATGTAGACGTTGACGATCCTGACGCCGTTGATCGTGGCGGCGATCAGCCGTTTTTGGGCCTCAGGCGTGTCATCCGGCAATCCTCGCCTTACGTCGACGGCAGGGCTCCTCGACAGGATCGCGACGCCGTTGTAAGTGGGCTGTCCGAAGACTTCGGCCGTATAGCCGACCTCGCGAAACGCGTCGAAGGGGAATTTCGCGTCGACGCATTTCGTCTCCTGCAGGCAGAGCGCGTCGGGACGATTGGCCTCGATCCAATCGAGCGCCTGTGGCGTCCTGACCGCTATCGAATTAACGTTCCATGTAGCGATTTTCATACGTGGAGAGAGTTTGTTAGAGCGCGGCTTGCCCGCCGCGCATTTGCAACTTTACCTAATAAAATCGGCTTCGTAAAATCGAAAACACACGGCCCGGGCGCAAAAAAAACGGCGGATTTCGTTCAACTTTTAAGTTTAAGGGCGTTTGAAGATGTATAATTGCCAGGCTCCTTCAGCCATTAGAGCGTAGTAAAAACGAATTTGTTGGGAGTGAAATCGTTATGTCGAACCGAATCATTTTTCGCGTCTTTTCATTGGCGTCGATCATCACGCTATTGAGTCTGTCCGCGATTCGAGAGGCCGGCGCGCAGGACCCGCCGCGTCCCCCGGAGCCGAAGCCCGCTCCGCAGCGGGAAGACGCCAAAGCCAGGAAAGGCGACAAGCGTCAAGGGGCGCAGGCCGACGAGCAGATTGTTGATAAACAATCGGTAATTGAAATCAAAACTGACCTGGTGCAGTTGGACGTGACTGTGATCGATCAGAACGGCCTTGCGATCATGGACCTCCAGAAAGATGATTTCACCGTCTACGAAGACAAGGTCAAACAGAAGATAGAAAATGTCAGCCGCGAAGAAGTGCCGGTCAGTTTCGGGATGGTGATTGACACGTCGGGCAGCATGAAAACGAAGCTGCAGACAGTGTCGGACGCCGCGGTCTCGCTGGTCAAGCAGATGCGGGCTGACGACGAGGCCTTTCTCGCCTCGTTCAACACAGAGTCTGAACTGGTGCAGGATTTCACCAACGACAGGCGCGAACTCGAAGACGCCATCGGCCAGCTCTATACTCTGGGCGGCACCGCGCTGCTGGACGCGATTATCGCCACATCCGAATATGCGAACGATAAGGGCAAGCAACGCCGCAAGGCCCTGGTCGTGATCTCTGATGGTCTGGAGAAAAACAGCTCGGTCAAAGAGAAGGAAGTGATGGAAGCGATCAAGGAGTACGAGGTCCAGGTTTATCTCGTCGGCTTTGTCGACGAAGACGAGGAAAAGAGCCTCTTCGGAAAATCGCCCGCGAAGAAAGCCAAGGACCTACTCTCGCGCCTCGCCGAGGATTCGGGCGGGAAGGCTTATTTCCCGAAGGATGTCAGCGAGATTCCAGCCATCGCCGCCCAGATCGCCAAGGATTTGCGCACGCAGTACGTCGTCACTTATACCCCGTCCAACGAAAACCGCGACGGCACCTTCCGCACTGTCCAGGTGAATGTCAACCAGGGCTCCCGTAAATTGATCGCGCGCACGCGGCGCGGTTATTACGCGCGCGATGAGAAAGGGCAGTTGCCGACCGCGGCTCAGAAGAAAGCTCGCGGCAATTGACCATGAAGATTGAGGATCGAAGATAGAAGATCGAAGATCGGGCCTGGGAGGATTTTCGATCCTCCATCTTCGATCCTCTATCTTCGGGAGTAATTGCCGGGGGGAGGTCATCACGTATGCCACTCGATCGGTTAAGCCCGAAGCTGTTTTCAGTCGCATTGTTCGCCTTCCAGTCCATCCTCGTCGTCTCGTCCCTCGTCCCTCAGGACCCGCAGGACAAAGTCGACCTTCCAAAGCTAGCCGCGCAAATCAAGGATAAAGACGCCGCCGTCAGGCGCTCGGCCGCCGAAGCGCTGGGCCAGTTGAATGATCAGGCCGGCGTCGATCTGTTGATCTCCGCGCTCAGTGATGAAAACCAGGACGTGCGCAGCGCGGCGGCGCTGGCCCTTGGACAGACCGGGTCGGCAAAAGGCGTCGAGCCTCTCACCACAATGCTGCAAAGCCAGCGCCTCAGAGACCGGCGAAGCGCGATCATCGCTCTGGGGACGATCGGCGGCGATAAGGCTTGCGACGCGCTCATCCAGTTGTTGAAATCCGCTTCGGCGGAAGACCGCGACAGCGCGGTCGCGGCGATCGGCGGCGCGCGTTGCGCAAGCGCGCTGGAGCCGCTCATCAAGGCGCTCGCCGATGAGCATCACATGGTGCGGGCTGACGCGGCGATGGCGCTCGGCGATCTGGGAGACAAACGCGCGGTCGAACCTCTGCTCGCGTTGCTTAATAAGGGGCCCAGCGACAGCGTAAGAATGGCCGTGGTCGTTGCGCTCGGCTCTCTTCGTGATCGGAGCGCGATCGGGCCGCTGGAGACTCTGCTCAAGGCCGAGAAGAACGAAAACATCAAACAACAGATCGAACAATCCCTGGAACGGCTGCGCGCCACGCCGGACAAGTAAAGGCGGGGCGGAGGATGGAAGATGGAAGATCGAAGATGGAAGATCGAATGGGTCCTTACGATCCTCGATCCTCGATCCTCGATCCTCTACTCAGACCTTTTGATTATATTCCCGCCGCCGAGCAGATCGTCAACGGCGCGCAGGCGAATCTTTTTCACCTCATCGATCTTCGGCCCAACTTCCTCGCGGTAATCGACGGGGAATTGACGCATCACGGCGTCCACCGCGCGCGTTTGTTTGAATATGGCCTGTTCAATCTTTTTCAGACAGTTGTTGCGATCCTTGTTCCGCGAGGAAGGGAGTTTGCGCGTGTATGCGTCAGCGTATACGATCAGCGCCGCGTAAGCGTCGACGTCCTGCACGGCCGATTTGTATTGGCTTTCCTCGGCGAATTTGAGCGCGGAGGCGAGGCGGAGGTCGGAGAGTTTGAGCGTCACGTCGACGCGCGGCTTGGGGCTGTTCTCCCGGAGTATTTTCTGTGTCTCGGTCTCGGTCAATTCCGGAGGAGGCGCGTCGACCTGGCGTTCGCCAGGCTTCCTCAATTGCGGTGATTGCGAATCAAACGCAGTGAAGCTCAGCGACAGAATGAGAATCGTTTTCCAGATCATCATAAGCTATCCTCTTTATCCTCTTGTTCGGCTTCAGGCGCGCAGGATCGCGCGGGATTAATAAAATACACTTTTACTGATCGCTAAGCCAGGAAACCGCGTATAAAGCTAAAGCGCATGGGTAAGGCTTATAAGACCTATAGGCCTTATTGATCAATGATCAGGAGATACAGCAATGTATGGTTTGATGCGAGCGCGTCATTGTAGGCAAAGCCCTGAACAGAGTGATCATCATCGGTTCCACTATTGTGGCGCCTGCAAGACCATGGGACGGCTTTACGGTCAACGGTCGCGTCTGTTGCTCAATCACGACGCGGTCTTCCTGGCTGAATTGCTGACGCTCCTTTCCGTTGAACCGACGGCGCCCGCAATGCCCACAGTATTGAATGTGGACAAGGCTTACCTGTCATACAACTGTCTTTCGCTGCCGAAATCGGAAGACGGCATGCCGCGCGCGCTTCAATTGGCGGCGGCCGCCAACATCCTGCTCACGGAATTCAAAGTCGCCGATCGGATCAAAGATGG
>DASUFM010000040.1:0-4072 GCA_036274535.1 Blastocatellia bacterium | reverse complement strand
GACGCGATTGTGACGCTGCCTCTGGTGCTGCCGCCGACGGTGACAGGCTACTATTTGATAGTATTGCTGGGGCGTCGTGGACTCATCGGAAGCTTCATCTACGAGCGCACTGGCTGGTCCGTGACTTTCACCTGGTGGGCGGCGGTCATCGCGGCGGCGGTGATGGCATTGCCTTTGATGGTGAAATCGGCTCGCGCCGCGATCGAAAGCGTCAACCCTCAATATGAGATAGCTTCTTACACGCTCGGCAAAAGCGAGCTCGAGACCTTTTTCCGAATCACATTGCCGCTCGCAAGTCGAGGCCTCTTCGCCGGAGTCGTATTGAGTTTCGCGCGCGCCCTCGGTGAGTTCGGCGCAACGCTTATGCTGGCCGGAAACATTCCCGGCAAAACACAAACGATGCCGCTGGCGATTTACGAAGCGGTCGTCGCGGGCGAAGACCGGCAGGCTCAGATACTGGCGTTGATCTTAACCGCGGTGTCAGTCACCGCTATTTATCTGACTAACAAGCTGGCGGGCAATCGTACGCAGGGAATTTAACTGACAGACATGCTGCAAGTAGCGATTAGAAAACAGATCGGAACTGAACGCCGGCCGAGGAACGGAAACAATTGGCGCGAGATAGGACAGCCTTTCAGACTCGACGTTGAGTTCACGGCGCCGAGCGGCGTGACGATACTCTTTGGACACTCAGGGTCGGGGAAGACGACATGTTTGCGCGCCATCGCCGGAATCGTGACGCCCGATGAAGGGCGCATCTCGCTCGACGATCGTCTCTATTTCGATTCGGCTTCCGGCGTCAATTTGCCGATACAGCGGCGCCGTGCCGGCTTCGTGTTTCAGGATTACGTGCTCTTCCCACATCTGACCGCGGAGCAGAACGTCGCTTACGGCATAAGAAGCGCGGGGGACGCCGGCCAAAGTAAAACCGCCAGACATGAGCGGGCGCGCGAACTGTTGTCGCTTCTGGGCATTGAGTACGCCGCGCGGCAATATCCGCGCGAATTGTCCGGAGGCGAAAGTCAGCGCGTCGCTTTGGCGCGCGCGCTGGCGAGCGAGCCCGCGATTGTCCTGCTTGACGAACCACTCTCGGCGGTTGACGCGAGAACTCGCGCCCGCTTGCTCGCGGAAATAAAAGCGACGCAGCAAAGAACCGGTATTCCATTCCTGTACGTCACACACAGCGTGACCGAAGTGGTAGAGATCGGAGATCACGTAGTCGTCCTGAATGAAGGCCGGGTAATAGAGCAGGGAAGTCCGCAGAAAACAGTGGGCAGTTGTCTAAGGTGATCCATTCTTTGTAGGCCTTTGAAACTTTGAGAAAATAGAAGGGAAGATATTATCCGATGGCGCCGACATGGCGGTAGGCGCCGTAAACCATTTCAATACCGATCAAATTACTTCGATGAGTGATTCTACAAAAAGCAAGACTAAGCCCCGGACAGCATTGGCGATTGGCGGAATTATCCTCGCCGCCTCTTTCGTCGTAATTGCGATTGTCCGCCCAGGGGCTCTGGACTGGTTTTTGCGCCCGGGCGATGAGAGAAGCGCCACAATAAAAGAGGAAATGGAGCGCCGGAAAGGGGGCGATACCAGCGCTAAACAGGAGGAAAAAGCGACAAGCGCCTCCATAACTCCGACGCCATCACCCACCTCTACGGAGGAGGCGCCGCCGGCGGCGGAAGACGGAAATGCAGTGGGATACGAGCGAATATCCGGGCCGGATTGTATTTCACGGGATCAGGTCGCCAGAATTATCGGCGCGAGCGAAGAGGCGAGAGAAGGTCGAGTGATAGAGATCAGAGTCGCGCCTGATAGAGGCGAAATAATTGTCGCCTACCAGAAGAAGACTTTCCTGGGAATCGGTTCCGGTGAAAATCAAATTGAAGGCATTCTTCGACGAGGGTTGAGAAACCGTTTTTCAAATCGTCTCATCAAATCGGTGAAAGTCCGTTCGGTCGGGACCAGGAAATTCCAGCAAGGCGAACGGAATGTCAAGGTCGAAGTCCTCGAAATAGAAACTCAGCAGGCCGGATGCCGGTGGCCATGACTTTGTGAATGGAACGCAGGGACGAACAGGGCCTATAAGTCTTATAAGACCTATAGGCCCTGTTTATTTGACGCGCGCAATTTCAATCATTGTTTTGAGCAACTTTCCCCAATGTGTGAGGAAACTTCCCATTCGATCGCGGCTATGTTTTTGCCCACGATTCGGCGCCTGGATTGCAGACTGTATAGTGAGTTAATGAGTGTTTTATGCAAAAAAATCTTCAAATCGCGCTGCTCATGCTGCTGTTGGCGGCCGGCGCCGGCTGCGCTCATCGCTCGCCGCAATCCAGAGGGGCGCCAGGCAATACGATCGCCATCAAAGGTTCGGACACGATGGTGTTGCTTGCGCAGTGGTGGGCGGAGAATTACATGAAATCGCATCCGTATCTCATCATTCAGGTGAACGGTGGAGGATCGGGCACGGGGATCGCGGCGTTGCTCAACGGGACGACCGACATCTGCCAATCGTCACGACCGATCAGAGAAGAGGAGCGCGCCGCTTTCGGCAGGAAAAATCAGAGAGAGGTGGTCGAGATAAAGGTCGCGCTCGACGCCATCGGCGTCTATGTGAATGAGGCGAATCCGATCCGCGAGCTGTCGGCGCCGCAGGTCCGAGACATTTACACGGGCAGGATAACCGATTGGCGTGAAGTCGGAGGCGCGCCCGGCCCCATCATTCTTTACAGCCGTGAGAACAATAGCGGCACTTACGAGTTCTTCAAAGAGCATGTGTTGGGGGGCGCCGATTTCGCGCCGCGCGCGCAGACGCTTTCCGGCAACGCCGCCGTGGTTAATGCGGTCAGTCAGGATCGCAATGGAATCGGCTACGGCGGCGCCTCTTTCGCAAAAGGGGTGAAAGCGCTGGCGATGAAGAAAGACGCGGCTTCCGCAGCCGTCACCCCCGATTTCGCAAGCGTCGCGGACGGCTCTTATCCGATCAGCCGCTTTCTTTACTGGTATCTGCCGAAAGCTCCCGAAGGCGAAGTCAAACGGCTGGTCGATTGGGTGACGAGCCCGGAAGGACAAGCGCTGGTCGCGGAGGTCGGTTATTTCCCACTCAGAGGGCCAGTTAAAGCCGAACACAATTCACTATTCGAAATGGCGACAGCCTTTGGAGTGCGGGCGTTCGGGACCGCTTTGGTAGTCATCTCAGTACAGGAGATTTCGATGTCACAGGACGCAGTGGGCTTTCTTCCGGTCATTGCCGCAGAATCGAAGTCGACTACCAAGGCGGTACCGAGCTACCGCACTCCAAATGCTCCGTCGATTCATGCCCTTGATGTGATATGACCCGATCAATAGCTTTTACGAGCAGACTGAGCGCAACCCGGCGGAAGCTGCGGGTGGAGTGGATCGCGGAGAAAACGATTATGATGACGGCGATGATCGCCATCATCTCGATCATCCTTATTTTCCTCTTCGTCGGGCGCAAGGCGCTTCCTGTATTGACGGATGAGCGTATCCGGCGGACAGCCAACATTGAAGAATTCTTTACGCGCAATGGGAAAACGCCTGACGGGAAGCCGGCGTTCGTCTGGCAACCGATTTCGGAGCGGCCGAAATACAGTTTCATTCCGCTGATCATTGGCACATTCAAAGCGACGGCGGTCGCCATGCTGGTCGCCACGCCGCTGGCGTTGCTCGGCGCGATCTATACTACGGAATACGCGCCGCGGCGATTGCGCGAGCGCATAAAGCCGGCGATTGAAATGTTGGCGGCCATTCCGTCGGTCGTCCTCGGTTTTTTCGCGCTGGTGGTCATGGCTTCGTGGATCCAGAGAGTTTTCCACTTCGAGACGCGGCTCAATGCGGTGGTCGCGGGTTGCGCGCTAGGGCTGTCGATCATTCCGGTGGTCTATACCGTCGCGGAAGACAGTCTGGCCGCCGTGCCGCGCGCCTTGCGCGAGGCCTCGCTGGCGCTCGGAGCGACGCGGGCGCAGACGCTGCTGCGGGTGATCCTGCCGGCGGCGCTTCCCGGCGTCTTCGCCGGCTTCATACTCGGTTTCGGGCGGGCCATAGGCGA
>DASUFM010000039.1:0-8838 GCA_036274535.1 Blastocatellia bacterium | reverse complement strand
GAATATCATCGGAACAGGCAGAGCGGTTTCAGCCATTCGTGCAGATCGGCAGGCTTGATGAAGAGCAGCAGACTGGTGAGCATCGTCCATTGAAAAAGCCCGGTTCGCATAAAGTATTGCAATCCCAGATGCAACGCCAGGCCGGCCAGCAGCAGCGAGTAACGCAGCGGATCGAACCAAAGCAACGCGCCGAGCGCGCCTTCGAGCGCGAGCGTCCCATAAGTCGTCGCTCGATAGAACCAGGAACGAGCGAGCCATTGCGGCAATTTGCGCCGCCGGTAATCACGCAAGCTCAGCGCGTAATAAGTGGCGCTGCCCGCGCGCCAGGTTGCGCCGCGCAGTTTCCAGTAAGTTGTGCGCAAGTAAACAATCGCGACCAGCGCCTGCATCAGCCGCAGCGCCCAGGGATCGGTTGCGGTCTCGGAGATTCCCGCCAGCCAGGCGTCAACCGACAACGCGCCGCCCGCCTGCGAGAAGATCAGGAAAAAGCTGAGCAGGCGTTGCAGGGTATCGCCACTATTGAGCATATAGAAATTGCGGGAATGCAAAGAGATCAAGGTGATGAAAACCAGCGCCGCGCTCGGTTGCGTGTAAAAACCGAACAACAGCCCGATCACGCCGACAAGATGCGACAGCAGGACGAAATGGACGGCGCCCCTGGTTGGTGGCAGATGATTGAAGAGCGACCAGGTGGTTTTCTTGAAGGCTGTTCTCTGATATTCCAGCGCCAACGCGCCCTCCGGATAGAGGCAGAATTCCGCTGATCGCCATAATGAAAAGGCGTTGCCCAGGAGTAACACGCCAAACGCCACACGAAAGACCGCCAGCGCCAGCGCGCTTTCGGGCGCATGAAAAAATTGATTCCACAGGTCCGCCAAATTTTGCAGGTTAAGCGTCAGCGCATTCAGCATAGTCATTCTCTACAAAGGCTCGGTTGCGCTGGCTCGATGTCGCGCTCCGCCGTGTCAGCGACCGGAAGCCGCATGTTGATAGGTTGCGTGTGGATGATCCTTTGCCTGTATGGTTCGCAATTTGCCGTTTCCTTAGCCATCAACGGAACGATGCGTTGCCGCCACCTGACTATCTGCGCGTCCACAGGACGCTTGTCCATCCGCTGCGCCTCAGCCACAAACCGCGCCAGAAACTCGGCGGCGACGTATTTGCACATAGACGCTCTAAGCGGGACGGACTCCGCCCGCAGCAAGGAATTTTTGATCTTCGACCACCGATAACGAACAGGCTGACGCTGCGTTTCAGGAAAGCGGAGGTATTCAGGCTCGACAGCGACAACAGAACCGTCGGCCAGACGAAGCTTGAACTGAAGGCGGTAATTATCAATTGAAGGGTCGGGGCTGAACATTCGCCAGCTATGGAACAATCCTAGTCGTTGAATCGGCCACTTCAATTTGAGGGCCAGGCGATTGAGCAGGCTATGCTGCGGCAAATCCCACGCCCAGAGAATGAACAACATCAGCGCAATGAAACAGTCAACGAGCGGCGTCTCGATTAAATTCATATCTTCACCCCATCCCGCGTTTGATATGGCGCTCAAAGCCCGAGTTGCTGGCTGCTGAGGTAGTAATACAGCCCTTGCCGGCCCATCAATTCGTCGTGACTTCCCTGTTCGACGATCCGGCCCTTCTCGATGACCAGAATCAGGTCGGCGTCGCGGATGGTGCTCAGCCGGTGCGCGATGACGAACGACGTGCGCCCGTTGAAAAGCTGATCCATGTTTTCCTTGACGGCTTTCTCCGATTCGGTGTCGAGCGCGCTGGTCGCCTCGTCAAAAATCAAGATCGGCGGTTTGTTGTAGACGGCTCGCGCGATGGCGATGCGCTGCCGCTGGCCGCCTGAGAGCGCGATGCCGGTTTCGCCGACGCGCGTGTCATAACCTAGCGGCAACCGTTCGATGAATTCATGCGCGTTGGCCACTCGCGCAGCCCACGCGACCCGCTCCGGGTCCGGATCGTCTTCGCCAAACGCTATGTTCTTGGCGATGGTGTCATCGAAGAGGTAATTCTCCTGCAGAACGAAGCCGATCTGGCGGCGCAAGTCGCGGTAACGCAGTTTTCGCTGTTCAACGCCGTCGAAAAAGATCGAGCCTTCGGTCGGCTCCAGCATTCCGGCCAGACATTTGACCAGCGTGGTTTTGCCCGAACCGCTGCGCCCGACGATGGCGACGGTCTTGCCAGCCGGAATGTCAATCGAGACGCCTTCAAGAATCCTAGCCGAATCCGGACCGCCGTATTGAAAGGTCACATTCCACAATCGCACGCGCCCTTCGAGCGTTCGCACGGGTTTCAAATGCGAATGGTCGTAGCCCTGCTCCGGTTCCGATTCAAAAATATCGTTCATCCGGTCGAGCAAGACCGCGGCCAGCTGCCAGTTGTCCCACATCGAAAGCAGCGTCAGGATCGGCGCGTTGGCCATCGCCACCAGCGAATTGAACGCGACCATCGCGCCGATGGTCATCTCGCCGTCCATCACGCGATGCGCGGCGACGAACAGGAACATCGCCATCGAAAGAAAACCCACTGTCTGCACAGCGCCTTCATAACCCATCATCAAAAATGATGACTTGAATTGTTTATGCGCCAGATCGTGAAACTCGTTGAGCATCTTTTCACGCAATCCTGATTCGGCCCCCAAAGCCTTGACCGTTTCAATCCCCTTGATCGCGTCAATCTGGCGCGAGTTGTATTTGCCGTAAGCCTCTTCCAACTCGTCGAACATCGGCCTCAACCGCTTGCTCGAAAACCTCATCAGCCCTGCGTAAAGCGGCGCGACGGCCGCAAAGACGACGGCCAGGGTCGGGCTGTAGACAACCATCAACGTGATCGCCGCCGCTATTTGCGCAACAGCCGTCAGCCCGTTGACGCCGTTCTGAACCAGGAACTCGCGCACTTGCCGAACGCCCAGGATGCGCCGTTGGATGTCGCCGGTCTTGCGCGCGGCGAAGTAGCTGATCGGCAACGCCAGCAACCGCCTCGCAATAAAATCGAGCGTTGACGAATCTATCCGCACCGCCACGAAGCTGAGCAGATATCGCTGAACCAGCATCGCAACAGCCATGAAGATCAGCACAACCACCATTGAACCAATCATCATCGCGAGCAGGCCGGAATCGTTTTCGACCAGCACGCTGTCAACGATGACCTGTGTGAAAACGGGCAGCAACATCTGCAACGCGCTGACGATCACCGCCAGGCCGAAGGCTTTGGCAAAAATCCCGGTGAACGGTTTCAGGAACGGCGTCAGCCAGCCGAAGCCCGCGCTCGACTCCGGCGCCTGCTCGAACGCCTCGGCGTAATCGAAGAGCGCGGCGTACCCGTTCCACTTCTCGTCAAGCTCCTTGCGCGTGATCTTGCGAACGCTGGTCGCGGGATCGGCTATCCAGGCGCTCGTCTCGTTCACGTCGAACAAAACGACCCAGTGATAATTCTCCCAGTGAATGATCGCTGGCAGCGGCATTTGTCCGACGTTGCTCTTTGAGGCTTTGACCGAGCGCGCGGCCAAACCCAGCGCCTCGGCGCCGCGACACAACCCGCGCAAACTCGTCCCGTCCGTCGCCGTGTTCACGACCTGGCGAATGCGCGTGATGCTCACCTTGCGGCCGAAATAGCGGCAGACCATCGCCAGACTGGCCGCGCCGCAATCCATCTCGTCGATCTGCCTGATGTGTTGAAAGCGGCGAATGCGTTTTCCGGTTTTGACGAAATGGCCGTCGGTGGTAGCGAACGGGCCGAGGCTCATATCCGTCCGCAGTTCGTCGAGTTGGCGCGCGCCGACCTGCTCGGGCGGCGCGGCGTTGGCGGGCAGAATCTCCTCGGCGAAATCGAGCGGCAATCGCGCGGTCTTTTTGTATTCGTATTGGGCGATGCGCTCTTCGATCTTCGCGCGGAATTCAGGGTAGCCTGCGTAAAGTTTGCCGAAGGTCGTCTCGTTGATCCTGATCAAACGGCAATCGGTGATGGCTTCGACGGTCGCGCGGCGCGGCTGATTTTTAGCGATGGAGATTTCGCCAAACAGATCGCCTTTGCGCAAAAAAGCCAGATCGCGGCGCCGCTGGCCGTCCTGTCCAAAGGCCCGCAGCCTGCCATCTTCGACGATAAACATCGGACCGACCGGATCGCCCTCTCGGATTACCACATCGCCTTCGCCGGCGGTGATTGTCTCGGCTTCCAGCGCGAGCGGCTTTAACGCCTCGGCCGGGAGTTTGGCGAAAATTGTGTACAGCTTAATGAAATTCGTGATCTCGCGATGACGCTGCTCCATCTCGAAATACTTTTTGATTTCGGGATGGTTTTGCAGCAGGGCTTGAAAGAGCGCCGGGTCGAGCTTGTACGCCCGCACGTCGCTGCTGGCGCGCACCGTCGTCGAGCGTTTGCCGATAGCTGATGGATCGAGCAATCCTGTCGCGCCGAAAGTCTCGCCGGGTTTCAGCGCGCTCAGCGCGATCTCTTCGCCATTCGCGTCGCGTTTGATCATTCGCGCGCGCCCTTCGGCCAGAACGTAAACGGCGTCTGTTTGTTCGCCTTCGTTGACGATGTTTCCGCCGAAGCTGAAACTGGCAGGGATAAAACAATCCATCACCAGATTCTTCAGATCCGGAGGCAGAAGCGTCATCATCGGCAATTCTTCAAGCGCCGCTCGTTTATCGCTCATCTTGATCTCCCGGAAAGCGGATTTACAAGATTGATCAGGATAAAAAAACAATCCCGAAAATCCTGTTGATCCTGTCCTCTATCAGTGTTGATAACCGATCATCCATCTCACCCGCTCATTCATCTCTTTCTCGATCAGGCTAATGATGACGGCCTGTTCGGCGCGCCGCCGAATGCGCGGGTCGTTCGCGGCGGGCATCTGTTTGTTGATGATGGAAAAGAGCGGGAAGCCTTCCATGATCTTCACTGGCCCGAGCCAATCGCCCTGCCGCGCCGCCAGGAAGTGTGGACGGACATTCGCCTCGATCTCGTCCAGGTAGAAATCCCATCGCTGCACAACGCTGCGCGCGTCGTGGGCGACCTCGTCCAGCGTCAATCCGTCTTCGGTCACGCAGAGAGCGGCTTCACGCGCGATGCGCTCTTCGGGAAACCAGACGTAGCGGCAATCGAACCTGATCCAATCCAACTGGTGGTCGGCGATCCTGGCTTCGAGCTGGCCGGGCGTGACAGTCAACCTGCGCTGGGCGTCGAAACCGGCGTCGATGTTTTCGATCAGTTCGCGCGGCGATTCGCAGGATGAAGCCAGCGCCCCGGACTTCGCGGCCACGGCGGCGCGACCGGCCAGCTTCCGCGCCCATTCAATAAACTTGCCGGAGCAGACTGCGTGATTTTTGACGGCTTTGGCGGCTTCTTCGTTACTGACCGGATTAGCCGCGGTGATTTCGGCCAGACGATTCGCCCAGCGCTCGCGCAGCAATTGACCGCGCAGGTAGTTCATCCACTGGTCAACGGTCATCCCCCAGGCTCTCAGCCAGGCTTGTGTTTCGTCGGCGCTGATCAGGTTGCGCGCGTAGCGGAACGCCGTGGCCGCTTCGCGCGTTTCGGCCCTGGCGGGCAGCTGGCCGGTCTCCGAGGCCAGTTGCAAACACGCCAGTGATTGCCGCGTCTGTTCCACAAACGGCTGCCATTCGCCCCAGACCTCGGCGGCGGCGACGATCTCTTCCCAGCCAAATTCGGTGTCACTGACGATGAACACGGTCATAACTCCTCAAATTAATCTCGACATTCGCTAAGGCGGATGAGGAAGCTAAAAACTATCATCCGAAAATTATTTTTTTTCCGATGATAGTTTTCGCGCGCCTCATCCGCCTTAGCAGGTGAGCGCGAAAGGCTCGCGCCGAAATCGACAACGCGGCAATCGCTCCCCCGTAGATGTAATCACCCAGTTTGAAAGGAGATAGGCGATGAGTATCAGAACCGAAGAGGAGATGAACGAAACAACGCAATCGGATGAGATGACCGCCTCCAGCCAGATCGAGACGCTTGACGATCTGCAGGTTGAAGAGGATGAGCATGTCAAAGGCGGGCCATTTGGCGGCAGCGGCCTCCAGCTTAACCACAACGAGACGGCGGCGGAAGATGATGAAGCTGAAGAGGAAGCGAAGCTTGACGACCTGCCGGTCTCGAATGAGCGGGAAGACAAGGTCAAAGGTGGGCCAGGAGGCTTTGGCGCCGGCGGCCTCTACCTTAACCACAACGAGACGGCGGCGGAAGATAATGAAACCGATGCCGAGGCGCTCGCCGATCTGCCGGTCACCCAGGCGAATAAAATCCGCGACGGCATAACCGACCCCGCTGAAACAACGCCTTCGCTCAGACCACCGCCGCCAAAGCTGCCGCCTGACGCTCCGAAACCGATCAGCAGTTGAACCGGCTGCGGGTTGAAAACCACGAACAGGCGACAGGCTAATGGATGAGCGACAGGACAAAACAACGGCGAGGGCGACGCCCAATCCCGCGCGACTTTTGGGTGAGTTGCATGCTGGAGCCAACCGGCTACGCGCGCAGGGGCGCTACGCTGAATCCGAAGCGTTTTTTCGCCGGGCGCTGAAACTGGCCGAACGTTTGTTCGATGAAGACGACGTTCGGCTCGCTCCGTTGCTCAACAACTTCGCCGTGCTCGGCAAATACAGCGGCAATTTCGACGAAGCCGAGGCTTGCTACCAGCGCGCGCTGGCAATCATCGAACGCCATCTGGGGCCGGAACACCCGGAGGCCGCGACGCTCCATCACAACCTGGGCGGCCTCCGCCACGCGCGCGGATTTTTCGCCGAAGCTGAACCTCACGCCCGCCGCTCGGTCGAAATCCGCGAAAAGGCGCTGGGCGCGGATCATCCACACGTCGCGGCGGATCTGGCCGCGCTGGCCGCGATTCTGGACGGGTTGAAAAGATACGATGAATCGAAGCCGATCTACCTGCGAGTGATCGAACTCTTCGAGCGCGAGTCGGAACGAGGAGCCGACGGCGCCGAGTACGAAATCGCCGTCAACCTCAACAATCTGGCCGCTGTCCATCAGGCGCAAGGACGATTTGAAAAAGCCGAGCCGCTTTTCCGCCGCGCGCTTGAAATCAAAGAAAAACTCCTGGGTTCGGATCACCCTGACATCGCCGTCACGCTCAACAACCTGGCGTTGCTGCTGAAAAGGCGGGGCAATCTGAGCGAAGCCGCCGCAATGTACGAACGCGCGCTGGCGATTTTTGAAACTGCGCTGACGCCAGACCACCCCAAATTCAGCTCTTGCCGCGCGAACTACGAGAAGCTACAGCGAAAGCTGCGCCTGTCTTCACCGGATATTTTTTGAGAGGCGATGATAATTTTCGCCGCCGACTTACGCATTAACAGATGAGCGCAATGAGGCTCAAGAAAATGACCGAACATCAACCAGAGGAGACGAACGTTATGAACCAGCAAGACAATCGTGAAACGAACAATCAATCCATCATCATCGAAGACCTGAGCGCGCAGAACGCCGAGAAGATCAAAGGCGGGCCGACGCCGAAGAGCAGGCGCGATGTTATTCTCAAAACAGGCGCCACCGAGGGACAGTCCGGAGAAGATGGCGCACTGGACGGCGCCACGATCAACCATTGAGAGATTACGCCCGCTAGTAGCGGCGACAGCTTCGATTCAGACGCGGCGCCGCGCCCGGGGGTCGCGTCTGTGACTTTTTCACTCCCGGAAGGAGAAAACGTATGGCGGCCAGGACAACCGCGCCAGCAAACACCAACGCCTTCCCAGCGCCTAAAACTGAATTTCTCGATCTCGATCCGCCGCATTGGGCGGCGCGCGGATTGGCTTATGCGATGATCGCGATCTTTGCGCTCGGCGTGATCGCCTCGGTGGCGATCACATTGCCCGAGAAGGTGACTGCGCAATTCATGCTCGCCCCGGCGCGCGGCGCCGATCCGGTCAAAGCCTCGCGCGGCGGCGTCGTCTCACGAGTTTTGGCGAGTGAAGGCCAGGTCGTCAACAAGGGAGATTTGATCATCACGCTGCGGTCGGAAGCGGCGGGCGATCGAGCGGCGGAATTGCAAACCATTCAGACCCGGTTGGCCGGCGCGGGCGAGAGCTTTCTCAACGCGCGGATGAAATATAACGCTGAGCGAATGGCGGACGAACAGGAGATCCGCAAGTTGAATGGGCGCGCGGAACATCTTGAAAGCCTGATCGGGCACAAACGGCGGCAACTGGAGTTAATTCGCCAGCTGGCTGCCGGTTATGAAAAACTCTATCGCGAAGGACTCGCAAGCCAGGCGCAATACGCGTCTAGACAGATCGAAGTCAGCGAACTGACGTCGGAAGTCGAGCGGCTGGTCTCCGAACAGCGCGACGCGCGGTTCGAGATCGAAAAGTTGACACTCGGCAAGACCGCGCGCCAGACCGATTTCCGCGAATACGAACGCAATTTGAAAGAGACCGCGCGAACCGGGGAGATTCGCGCGACGGCGATCAAATCGGGTCTGGCCGGCGCCGACGGCGATCAGGCGCAACTCGCCGCGCCCTGCGCGGGAACGATTCTGAAGCTGCGCGTGAAAGACAGCGGCGCCTTTGTCAGCGAAGGCGAAATCGTCGCCGAGCTCGCCTGCGGCGGCGAACGGCTTGTCGCCGAATTGACCGTGCCCGAATCCGGCGTCGGCAAATTGAAACTCGATCAAAGCGTGAAGCTGAAATTCGACGCCTTTCCGTATCAACGACATGGCGTGAGCCACGGACGACTGTCGTGGCTCAGTCCGGCCAAGAGCGAAGGCGATGCGATGTTCAAAGCCCGCGTCGAGTTGGCCGACAAAGAGATCATCGTCAAAGGCCAGCCGCGCCAGTTCGCCGCCGGGATG
>DASUFM010000038.1:0-3254 GCA_036274535.1 Blastocatellia bacterium | reverse complement strand
GGATTAGCCACGGAGGCACAGAGACACAGAGAAAAGAGAGACAGAGAAAGATCTAAAGAAAACGCGGCGTTGCGCCCATTCCATTTCTCTCTCTGTGTCTCTGTGCCTCCGTGGCTGGCTATCCATATGAAAACCGCTGTAGACAGTTTGCGCTACCTATTTTCATCAGAGAACAAAGTATCAAAGAACTTTGTTACGGAGTAATAGTCTTTTTCGTTTGTTTTGTGGCAACGCGAAAGCCACGTACTTGCCGCCTGAGGCGCCGCCGCGTTTGCCTCCTCCCGCCGCGATGACTACGAACTGCCGGCCGGCGACCTGATAGGTCGACGGCGTTGCGTTACCCGCCGCGGGCAGAGTGGTTTCCCATAGCAATTCCCCCGTGGCCTGATCGAATGCCCGAAATTTTTTGTCGTAATTCGTGGCGCCGATAAAGACCACGCCGGCGGCGGTCACGATCGGGCCGCCGTAATTCCAACTGCCGGTGTCGCGTATTCCCTGGGCGGCCAGTTCCGGATGTTCGCCAAGCGGAATTTTCCAGACGATCTTTCCCTGGTTCAGATCAATGGCGTTGAGCGTGCCCCAGGGAGGTTCGACCGCCGGATAACCGTCAGGGGCCAGAAAGCGGTTGTAACCGTCAATCGTATATTTCAATTCATCCGCTGGCGCGACATCATTATCCGGCGCGATTCTGGCGTCTTCACCAGCCATCAGATAACGAACAATGGCTCGCGCCGCGTCGTTTTTGAGCGACGGAAAGCCCGGCATGCGCCCGGCGCCGTTGCGAATGAGCGAGATGATTTCAGCTTCTTTATATTTTCCGCTTAAATTGTTGAGCGCCGGAAATTCCGGCGGAGCGCCAGTCAAATCGCGGCCATGACAACTGGCGCAATTGCGTTCGTAGAGACTTTTGGCGGTCAGTGAAGCTTTTTGGGGACGTTCGACCAGCCGCAGAATACAGGGAACCTCGCTGGAATTGACTATGAAAAGGCCAGTGGCGGGATCGAAGGCCGCTCCGCCCCAGCCGGGGCCGCCGTCGAATCCAGGAAAAACAATAGTCCCTTCGCGTGTAGGCGGCTCGAACTGATCCCAGCGATAACTCCCGCGTAGTTTCCGGAAGCGCTCCAACACATCGTGATGAGCTTCAGGAGTGCGCCGCGTCAACATCTCTTCGGTCAATACCTGGCGCGCAACCGGCGGTGGAAGCATCGGCAGCGGCTGCGCGCCGGCCGGCTTTTCGCCGTCAACGCCCTGCGTCGAAACCTTGCGATATTCAATGGGGAAGACCGGTTTGCCAGTCTCGCGCTCGAAGACGAAGACGTGGCCTGACTTGGTGATCTGCGCCACGGCGTCAATGGCTCGCCCGTTTCTTTTGACCGTGACCAGCGCCGGCGCCGACGGCAAGTCGCGATCCCACAGGTCGTGGCGAATCGTCTGGAAATGCCATTTGCGTTTGCCGGTCGCCGCGTCCAGACAGAGCAGCGAGTTGGCGAACAGATTGTCGCCATGCCGGTTCGCCCCGTAAAAATCGAAAGTCGCCGAACCGGTGGGCGCGAAAACCAGACCGCGCTTTTCGTCCAGCGCCATCCCGCTCCAGTTGTTGACGCCCCCGGCGTATGCCCAGGCGTCTTTCGGCCAGGTCTCGTAACCGAATTCTCCGGGTTGCGGGATCGTATGAAACGTCCAGCGCGGCTTGCCCGTGCGAACGTCATAAGCGCGGATATGGCCCGGGGCGGCGGGAAGCGTTTCGCTGACCACGCTGCCGGCGATCAACAGGTCTTTGTAAATCACGCCGGGCGAAGTCAAACTGACCGACAGTTCCTGCGGCGGACGCCCCAGATTTTCCCGCAAATCAATCCGCCCGGCCGCGCCGAAACTTTTTACCGGCCGCCCTGTGCGCGCATCCAGAGCGTAAATCCAGCTCCGAAAACCGAAGAAGATTCGCCCGCCGTCGCCTTCCCAGTAAGTCACTCCGCGATTGCGCGATTTGCCCGGCGACCGCCGGCCTTCGTTAGGGTCGAAACTCCAAAGCTCTTTGCCGGTCGCCGCGTCCAGCGCGAAGACGCGCATCTTCGGCGAAGTCGCGTAGAGAACGCCGTCAATGACAATCGGATTGCACTGCATTTCCGAACCGTCGAAAACATCGCCGGTGTCGTAAGTCCACGCGACCTGAAGCTCCCTGACGTTTGCGCGGTTGATTTGCCGCAACGTCGAATAGTGAGTGTTTTCAGGTCCGCCGCCGTACGCGCGCCATTCCGTAGAATCATTCGCCACGCCGTTACGTTGCGCCTGTGGGGCGAGTTGGCCGGCGAATATCGCCAGGGCCAGCGCCAGTCCTGGCTTCAGTTTTTTCATCATCATCGTTTTATTAAGCTTCTGACGTCCGGTTTTACAATGATCGCTCGGAAGGTGGGACAATTTGGAAAATTGTCCCACCTATAATTGGCGCTTATCGAGTCTTTTCAGTATCCACGACTTCAAAGTCCGAGCCTTTAAGCCGAGTCAGACTTTCCAGCCCTTTCAATCTGCGATCCGGCGCGACGGACAGGCGCCAGTCGCCGCCGTTATCCGCAACGAACATGCCGTGCTTCTTCAGCCCTTTCAGAATCGCCTGCGCGTGCGGCGGAAAGCCGTTGATGTCGAAATCCCGTCGGAGCCGCAATCGTTCGCCCATACGCGGCAGATTTTCATCCGTCAGTTTGCTGGCGAAATGTCGCGCCGGGTAAACGTAAGCGCGCCGCGTCCGCTTCACTGTGAAGCGCATCGCATGCGCCACCATCCCGCGCTCGCATTCGTCGTAGCGCGGGATGGCGGGAAAGACCGGCAGCCCCGCCGCGTCCGCCGAGGTCCAGCGTTCGGGGCGCATCCGGTTGGATTTCAAATCGAAGATCGAAGCCTGCGCCGCTTCCCAGCCCGCGTCAGTTTTGCGCGCATTGTAAAACTCGTAAAGCCTGCCGTTCACCGGATCGACGACGATGCCATGCCGATCGCCTGTGCCGTGACGTTGAATGACTTCGAGAGCGCCAGTCACATTCAACAGCGCCCCGGCGTCTTCGTTGCGCTGCATGGGCCAGTTTTCAATCGGCATGTTGTCCGGAACCGGGTACGGCCCCGGATCGGATTCGTCCGGATAGTCTTTGATCTTCACCGGCGCGCGCGGCTGATCCGGCGGGACGATGACGAAGTTCATGTCCAGATTGAAATCCATTTGCTTGTCTTTACCGATGGAATCGATGATCGCGCCGGAGTTGGCATGC
>DASUFM010000037.1:0-2318 GCA_036274535.1 Blastocatellia bacterium | reverse complement strand
TAACCTGGATTTTGCGCCTGGGATTGAACAAAATCATAAATCCGCAATCCGCAATCCGCAATCCGCAATCCGGGTTGATTCAAGTCTATCCGCCCGTTAAGCTTTCAGGGCTATGACCCCAAAAACTATACTTGGCATATTTGGTCTGGGAACGGTAGGTTCCGGCGTCGTCACTCTGCTTGCCGGCAACCCACAGTTCGAAATACGGGCCATCGCCGTGCGCGACCGCAATAAGCCTCGGGACATCGATCCATCGCAATTCGAAATCACCAGCGACCCGTTCAAGCTCGCCGACGATCCAAAGATAGAGATCCTGGTCGAAGTCGCGGGCGGCGTAGATCCGGCCTACGAAGTGATCAAACGCGCGATAGCGAACGGCAAACACATCGTCACAGCCAACAAGGAGCTGATCGCCAAACACGGCCCCGAGATCTTCGACCTGGCCAACCGCCACAACGTAACGATCTTCTTCGAGGCGGCTGTCGGAGGCGGCATCCCGTTGATTTCGACCTTGCAGCGCGGGCTGCAGGCCAACCGCATCTCGCGCGTCGCCGGCATCGTCAACGGCACTACCAATTATATTCTTACGAAGATGGAGCGCGAGCGGATGTCGTTCGCGGCGGCGCTGGCCGAGGCCCAGGCCGCCGGATTCGCTGAAGCCGATCCGACGGACGACGTGGAAGGACGCGACGTGGCTTACAAAATCGCCATTCTCTCGTCGCTGGCATTCCAGGTTCCGATCGAAGTCGAAAAGGTCTATCGCCAGGGCATCACGGCCATCAGCGATCTGGACATCAGTCTGGCGGCGGAATTCGGATACCGCATCAAGATGATCGGGCTGGCGCAACCGGGCGACGAGAACAGCGCATCGCTCAATCAGTCTTTGGATGTGCGCGTGCACCCGACGCTTGTGCCGCGCCATCACCCGCTGGCCGGCATCGAAGGCGTCAATAACGCGATCTTCATCAAAGGCAACGCCGTCGGCGAGATCATGCTTTACGGCCCGGGCGCCGGCCGATTCCCCACCGCCAGCGCGGTCGTGGGCGACATCATCAATCTCGCCAGCGCGCTGAAACTGCCCGATTTCGCGCGCTACTTCCAACTGCCCATCAGTTCGCAGGTCAGCGAGATTTTTCCGATCGGAGAAACCGTCAACGCTTATTACATCAGACTCGAAACCGAGGACACGCCCGGCGTGATCGGGAATCTGGGCCACGCTTTCGGCGAACACGGCGTCAGCCTCCACAGCGTCATGCAAAAGCATGTGGCCGATGACGCCGCCACCATCGTGCTGCTGACTCACCAGGTGAAAGAGAAGCAGGTCCAGGCGGCCCTGGCTGGAATCAGCGCGCAACCGACGACCAGACAAATCGGCGTAGTGTTGCGAGTGCTTAGTTGACAATTCGCGAGACGCTTCCGGCGCCAGTTCAATCGCTCTTACCTGACGCCACGCGCTTTCAACAACACAGCCCTGAACTTCGGAACTGTCCTAAGTGTTTTCACCTTCTCCCTCGATGGATGCTCCATCCATCGAGAACATTCATTGAGTATAAAGGGGCGATGGCGCGCGTTCCGGTCCTCGCCGTCGATCCGAAATATACGTCTCAAACATGTTCTCAGTGTAATCATAGAGAAAAAGCCAATCGTAAATCGCAATCGGAGTTTGAGTGTCGGCAGTGTGGATTTAAAACCCACGCCGACCTTAACGGCGCTGCGGAATATCAGACCTTAGGCGCGAGTCTACGCGCCTAAGGTCTCGGAAAAGCGGAAACCCGCTAAGTACAGGAACAAGCTCCACCTAAAACGCGCCAGCGTTTAGGTGGAGTCGTTGACACAAAATCTGCTGCCTTCACTTTACTTGCCAGAAATCGCCGCCATAGCGATCGGTCGTCGTCGAAAAGCGGTAACTACCGTGTCTCCTCATAAGCAATAGCAGCCTATAGCACAATGGATAAACCATCTTCTACGAACTTTAGAAAATTGAACAAAATCCAGAATTTCGGATATCATTCTTAACCGCCTGACGCGTTCTTACAGAAAAGTAAAGAGTTATGCTGACATTGTGTAGGGGTATAACGATTGCTTTAATGAGTGAGGTAAATACAAACCAAAATATCAGCGCCCAAAGGCATTAATGCATATGGAAGTTGATACTTTTCGGCAGCCAGGCTCCCACTTACAGCGGTTTTCATATGGATAGCCAGCCACGGAGGCACAGAGACACAGAGAGAGAAATGGAATGGGCGCAACGCCGCGTTTTCTTTAGATCTTTCTCTGTCTCTCTTTTCTCTGTGTCTCTGTGCCTCCGTGGCTAATCC
>DASUFM010000036.1:0-11746 GCA_036274535.1 Blastocatellia bacterium | reverse complement strand
TGGCGACTCAATTCGCAGGCCCGTTTGCGCCATACTCCGAACGGTGGGGCGGCGTTTCTGCCGTCAACTGTAACGACAGTTGAACTGGACAACGAAGCTTTTACTGTTCTTCTATCGCTGGCAAAGCCACAAACCGCTCGTGAACTACGGCCGCAACTCATCGCGCGGTTCAACCGGAATTTCACCGTCGCGGAAATCGAAATCCTGCTGCGCGCTCTCAACGAGCAACAATTTGTTGTCGAAGCTCAAGACCGGTCTTATAACCCGAGTGCTCCGCCGCAAGCGCATCGAGCGCCGGAGAGCGTACATCTCCAACTCAACAATGTCTGCAACCTGCGCTGCCCATCCTGTTATCTTGAGTTAAGTAAGTCGGATCCTGGCGTTTTGTCATTGGAACGCATTCAGGCTTTGATTGATGAATGGGTTGAAATGGGCGTTTTTCAACTGGCGTTGGGAGGAGGGGAGCCGTTGATGTCTCACAACTTTGCGCCGGTAGCGCGCTATGCGCGCGCGCGTGGCATAGTACCCAATGTAACGACCAATGGGCGTCTGATCACTGAAAGGCTGATTGCCGAAGTTGGAGAACATCTTGGTGAACTACGCCTGTCATTGAATGACGCGCTGACCGTCAACACGGCTTTGCTCGAGGAGAAGGCCGAGCTGTTGCGCGCCTGGAAGGCTAGATTCGGATTCAACCTGATCGTCACACGACAAAATCTCGATCGTCTTCCCGAATTGCTGCGCTGGACGTGCGGCCAGGGCGCGGCGACCGTAAATCTAATTCGCCCGAAGCCCGCGCCGGGAAATGAGCAATGGTACGAACACAATGCCCTTTCAGCGAGAGACTCATCGCGCCTCGCCACAATGCTGTCGCAACTCGAACATCTCTTCGCGAATACGAGCTTGACGGTGGATTGCGCCTTCTCGTTTCTATTTTACGCAGGCGGATCTGATGATCTACGGCGTCAGGGCCTGGCAGGATGCGCTATGGGAGAACGTTTCGTCACGGTGAAATGGAATGGCGATGTTTATCCCTGCTCGCATCTTCACGGCGAGGAGTTCAACGCAGGGAATGTGACACATAAAACATTTCGCCAGATCTGGGAGGAGGCTCCGGTCCTCACACAAGTTCGGAGAGGGCTTGGCCTGGTTGAGGGAGATTGCGGCAGCTGCAGGCATAACGCTCTCTGCAAGGGCTGCCGCGCGGTTATGAGGCAGCAGACCGGCAATTGGCTGGCGGCTGATCATGACTGCGGATTTCGGCGAACGGCTCTGACGCAAGTTTGATACTGCCTATTTCACCAACCTGTCGGCGCGCTCGATCACGGCGGAGACCGACAATTTTCCGGCAAACCAAAGTACGTCGAGTTCTTTGGCCGTGGCTTCCGAGAGCGACAATCGCTTAGACACGGCGAGGATCAGATTGTTCAAATGCGCCGCCCTTACCTGTGCAATCTTTCGGCTTAAATACTCCGGCGTCCAAAAGCCGACAATCTCAAGATAGATTTCGCGGCCGCTCCCATCGCGCAAGGTGAAGTCGGGGATCATGACATGATTGCGATCGACCGGAATCACCGCATCGGCGCGCGCGAGGCTCCAGGCGCCCACGCCGCCCACTCCGTGTGGATGGCGCTCGAACGCTTTCTGAAAATCGCAGGCGAAGTCGCTCTCCAGCCTGGAATCGAACAGCGGAAAGCGGCGGAAATGCGAAACCAATCCGCTTTGATCGTCGATCGAAAAGGTCAGACGCTCGCCCGCTTTAACGATGGCGGCTTCCATTCGCCACTTTCGGCAGAGCGCCAGGGCAGGGAGGAAGACCGCCATCTTCAAACCGTAACGCTTCGTCCCTCTAAGCAGCGATAACGGCCCATCCAACTCGATGCGGTAGCCGCTTTCGAGCCGCGTGATGGTGTGCATCAACCGGCACAGTTTGATGTAGCGAAAAACGTCCTGTGGCGAATCCTCGATCTCAACTGTGAGCCGCTCGGCCCAATAGAGCAGACCGCGCGCCAGTTCCATGTTGTAGCGGCTGATCAGCGCCTCGGGCTCGCGCGGCGCCGTCACGCGAATCAATCGCCGCCGTTCAGGCAGATCGGCGTAAAGCTCTTCCTCAAGTTGAGACACGGGAATACCGAACTCGGCGCCGACCGCTTCAAGAACTGAATGACGATCGGTTTCCGTCGGCGCGGCATTGTGGCGAACTACCGGCCAGCCTTCGGCGGCTCGTTCAAAAACGGCGCTGCGTAGCTTTGCCGAATCCACCCGAGCCTGGGGCGTTGACGCGTCGAACTCGGCAAAACTCGTGATCACGTGGGCCAGTCCCCGAACGAGCCGATAGTCAGTTCGGCCCGCCGCGTATTTCTCCAGCGCTTCCTCCAACTCGACCTGCATATTACCGACTTGTTTATCAAAGACCGCGATCAGATCGCTTACCACACAACCGTAGCGCGGCGAATCTGTGTCGAGAAAGGCCGGGCGGATTTGCCCGGATTCGATGCGATAGCGAAGAAGTTCCCTGGGCAACATATCGTCACAATTGAGAGAATTTTCGAGCGTGTCCGGCGTAAGCTTCGGTCTGTCGCCGCCGCCAACTGATAGCGGTCTCAATTGTCCCACGAGCCGTGATCTCGTAAAGGACGGCCTGCTTGTTCGCTCGTTGGCGGAGAATGCGACCGAGCCGTTGAGTGTGCTCGCGCGCCGAACCGCTGCCGCCCAGAACGATCGCCACCGCCGCTTCCGGCATATCAACGCCTTCATTGAGTACTTTCGATGTGACAACGGCTTTGTATTGTCCGCTTTCAAATCGTTGAAGAATGTTTTTGCGCTCGTTTGCGTTCGTTCGGTGTGTGATCGCAGGAATGAGGAACAGATGTGAAATCCTGTAGGCAATCTCATTCGTGGCTGTAAAAACGACTGTCCGGTCGGAAGCGTGACGGCGGAACAACTCTTCGAGCAGATCCAGCTTGGCCCTGGAGCCTGCGATGATGCGCCGCATCTGATACCATGCCTCGATTGCCCGCCTGGCGCGGGCGTCTCGCGCCTGCTCTCTCAACAGAATCTCCAGCCGGTTGTCAAATTTCTTTCCGGGCTTCCTCTCAGAAGACTGAACGTCAGGCCGCCCACGCCAATACTCCTGGTAAACCATTTCCTCGCGTTCATACTCACGGCGTTCATCGGGCGAAAGGTCAACGCTCAACCGGACGACTTCGTAATGCGCAAGCCGCGTCCCACTCAATTCACGCACCGGTTTCCAGTAGGCGAGCGGCCCGACCAGTTCGTTCAGGACCTCGGACTCACGCGGATCGTAAGTGGCGGTAAGCCCCAGACGGAATGGCGCAATGGCCAACCGCCCGATCTCCGCCCACTCGGGGGCGATCAAATGATGAACTTCGTCAAAAACCAATAGTCCGAAGCGCCCGCCAATCTCTCCCATCCGGCGCCAGGCGCTATGGTAAGTGATAACCGTCACCTCGCGAAGATCGCATACGCCCTGGCCGATAAGGCCGACTTCAATGTCGAAGGCGTCGCTCAGTCGCTTATGCCATTGGCTGAGCAGATCGAGCGTCGGCGCGACGATGAGCGCCGGACGCGATGCCGCTCTGATGGCTTCGATCGCGACGATCGTCTTCCCGGCGCCAGTGGGCAGAACGACTATGCCGCGCTGATCCATCCGTCGCCATGCCGCGACGGCTTGCTCCTGATAATCATAGAATTGAATTTCCGTTCGTGGCTTAAGGTGAAACTCTCGTGGGTTGTAATGACGGGCGCAGTCGGCAAAAGGGATTTCCCGCTCTCGCAGCCAGAGGACGGCGTCGCGATAACGATAAGCTTCCGACCGCCAGGCGTCGACTCTCTCATCCATAATGAAACCTGGGATGAAACCTGGCGGGGCCGTCTGAGCAATCTGGCCAACAGGTCGGTGTAGTCCGTTCAGCAGCAGCGTGCCATGATCGAAGGAGAGGGTTATCATATCGGTCCTACTTTTGTTTCAATCGTGACATATATATTGATCAAGGCTGCGAATATGGAAGCGTCTTTGAATGGGAACGGCGCGATGGCCGCGCATCATACAATTAAATCAGAAAAGAATCCACCAGATCAAAATCCCTTTCGGTCAGGCTGGAATCGCCGCGGCCGAACAACCGCATAGGGCTGACCCGTAATCGGGAAGCCTCCTGATGGAAAGCAATTGGCATGGCAAAAGCGAAAAAGCCGCAATTTGGCGAACTGCCGCCCCGATACAGTTTTGTTCTCAATCCGTATCCTGATATGCGCGTCTCACTGTGTCCTTACTGCGAGCGCAAAACAGGTCAACGGAAACTCCCTTTGCTGATTCATGTTGAGCCGGCGCATTTGATTGCGCTCAATTATACGTGTCGGTATTGCCACACTTGTGATCTGCTGATTGCCGATAAACAGGCTATCGAGCATTTGTTGACTGGAATGTTTAGCCAGCATGATCCTGAAGTCGTGGGGAACAAGTATCTGATCATTGGAACAGTGGAAAAAACCACCTGGCGTGAGGGATTACAACAGCCAAAATCCATCGCGGAAATGCTGCCGCATGCCAGCGACTTTGCGGAATATTATACCGAACTGCGAGTGACTCGACCGGGTTGGTATAAGGCGGATCAAGAGCCGCCCTTGATGAAGCCTCCACCGTCGCAGGAATGGGTGAAACCTAAACCTGAAACGCCGCGGAGATGATAATCGTAGGCGGGTTTGGAAGATGAATTAGGCAGGAAGAAGATTTATTTTCACCGTAGTAGCATTCTTTGCCGCCACATTCACGACTCCTTTATCGAAAGTCACAAATTCAGCGTCGCCGTGTTTGGCCAACTCTTCAGCTAACGCAATGTAGAAACCATCGGTGGTATGCAAGCAACTGTAGCCACTCGAAATTTCCTCTGCGCGAAGAAGCAATGCGACATCCCCGCCTGGCGGTGGAAGGATGACAGACATATAGTCGTTGAAATCCTCAACCGACTTCTTGTAAGTGGCGGCGTCTATCACTCCGTTCTGATGTTTTTTGCAGAGGACGAACAACACTTCTGTTAATATCGCGCTAGGGGCATAGAAAGCCCAGTTTCTGGAAGTGTAATCGGCAAGCGCGCTTTCGGCTGTGGCGTGACTCGACTCTTGAGAGCAAATGGAGATCAGAATGTTCGCATCAATAACGGCGGCGCCGGAACTACTCAGTTTCGGTTGGCTCATATCCCCACATTTCCCCAGCTCGCGCCCTTCGAATCATCTCTAGCGTCTCTTCAGTCGAGCCGCTGACAGGCATATTCTTACGCCGCTCTGCGCTTCTGCGAAGGACGGCGAACATTGCTTCATTGCGCGGTGGCCGTGGTTCCTGATCTTCGGCAAGCGCCAAATCCGCGCCTTGCTTCTCGTTCAATCCGAGCAGATTTCGCAAGTAGTCGTTGATCGACAGTCCGCGCGCCGCTGCCTGGGCGACGATGGCTTGCAGAATCTCAGGCGCGATTTGTTCGTGTAAAACTCCATTCATAGATGTCTCCTTCAATTGCGTCTCTAATCATTTAAGAATAACCCAGGTCGCATGGGATCAGCAATAAAGGCGTCACTGCATGCCGCGCGGCGGAAAAAATCGTACTCCCACTCACAGCATCGAAGACCGTTCTAAAAACAATCGACTTGGCGTAGTGGCCGCACATATCATAAATGAACTATGGTAGGAATTGCGCTCGAAATAGATGTCGAAAGACCGTAAATAACGGCAGTGACTCGTGTTTCGATGTGTTTTCTTGTGACAATCTTGTGACAATTCTTGCTGGAAACAGGCCTATTTTGATGTATATAGCCGCAATGGCCAGTGGCTGCAACTCGTTGAAAATGTTAATAGTTGTCGCCAAATGTCAATTGGCGCTGAAAGTCCCGACCGGGCTACGAAACAAATGGTGGGAGACAGAAATTGATGTGAGTAGATGTAGTTCCTCGCCGAAACCCGATCTTCAGTTGTAAAACCCTAAATATAATCTTGCAGTTAAAGCGTCGCTCCCACGAGTTGTTTGTCGCAAGACCTGTTTCCAGGATTAGCCTTCGCTGTGGCGGCCGTCAAGGGGTTCGCTTCTACGCGGCTTGCTTCGCAATCCATTGACTGCCGCCTCGCTTCGGCTAGATGTCAGCTGAGGGGGCGTAAGCCCTCCTGACGCTCCAACAGTTAAGGCGATCAGACAACAGCGATTCTTTTACACGCAAAGTAATTACCACAGTTCCCACTTCAGAGGGCAGAATTCGGCAATCCTGGCAAAGTCACGTTTGTTTATCGTCAGCAACGTGATTCCCAGTCGTGACGCGCTAGCGCCGATAAGTGTGTCGTTGGTTAGCCGCCCCAGGCCGATCTGTTCATACCCATACTTGGCGCCGATCTGCGCGAGCACATCGCCGGTTCTTGTCCAATCACCGAGGGCAGGGACAAGCAGCCGGCCGGCTTTGTCAAAGTCACGTTCAAACCGCGCCAGTTTCTTCCGTCCTGCGGCGTCGGCGCCCGCATATAGTTCCTCCAGCACGACTGCGCTCAACCATAAAGGAGAACCATGTTCCAGGTTGCGAGTCGGTAGGACTGGTTCGGCGCTTCGACGCAGTGACGTGATGTAGACTGAAGTGTCATACAAAACAGGGTTCATATGCCGGTCTGATCTTCCAACACTCCGTAGACATCTCTGATTTGAATTCCGCTTTTGAGGAACTGCTCGTGAGCCTGCCAGGCCGCTCGAATACGTTCCCGTTCGGTAATCACTTCCTCAAGAGCGCGCTCAATGGTCTCCGTTTCAGTTTTCGTTCCGAGCAACTTCTGCGCCCGCCGAATCTTGGCTTCATCCAGCACATAATGCTTATGTCTGCTTTTACTTTTTGCTCCAGCCATATACGCCTCTCTTTCGAGCCGAATCTCATGTACATATTATCATCATTTATGTACATCATCAAATATTAAGCTGTCGCGGCTACGTTCTCAATCCCACAGTAGATGGCAATCCGCACGTGACGGTTCTTACTCAGCGCTTAGGCTTGTTGTGGCCACTTATTCATTGGATTGAGTCATCGGAAACGGGAGCTTGCCGGACGCCTGCTCTTTTCTCTATGCTAGAGGGCATTGGAAATGAAGCCCCGGTTTCGCTTCTTTTGTAAGTAAAGCCCAGTATTGATCGCGCCGCGACCCGAAACTGCAAAACAGTTTAACTCAATGAACGACAAACTAATGAAAGACAATCCTATGGAGGTCACGGATGAGAAGACGGCTCTAAGGGAGAATCTGGTAAAGCATGTTCTGGATCAATTGCCGAATGCGCTGCAATCCGCATTGCCGGCGCTCAACGCGTATCCGAACGATCCCGAAGTGTTGTTGCTGACGGTCATGGCGGCATTAATGGACAGGAAACCTGATCATGCGCTGCGATTTTTGCAGCGGTTCACCAGAAAATGGCAATCGCTCGAGTACGAAGACCAATTATTACGGGCGATTGCGCTGGCGCAGCAGGAGCATTGGCCCCAGGCGGCGATGATCGGGAAGCAGATTGGCTGGCCGAATCTTTTCAGCGCGTTTATTCATTTGCCTGGAAACTGGGCGCTGCGTGATTGGGCGCACGGATGGGTGCGCCAGATCGAGCGGTATGAAGACCGCCAGAAGCGGTCAGGCGCCGCTAAAAAGGGTCTGGAAAAGCGAAAGACTGAAGCCGCGAGATCTGAGCGCGCCGCCAAACGTCCTCACGAAGAGAAGGGCAAAGAGAAGGCGCGCGAACCTCAAGCCGAAGCGACGGCCACGGCGGAAGCCGCGCCGGAGACAGCGCCGAGCTCTGGACCTGAACTCTCGGCGCTGCCGCGTTACCAGATTCGCGTCCCATTCTCAGTCGAATTCTCCGATTCGCTCGAATCGTCGTTAGCTATCCGCAGTTCTTCGGACGAGACTGACCGCGAGGCGTTTCGCCTGCGTCATGAGCTGGCGCATCTCGGATTACTGCAAGGCTTCGATGAATTGCTATGCCTGCCCACGCTGCGCGGCATTGAGACGTACTGGTATCAACTTGAAACCGTGCGCAAAGTGCTGAAGCAATTCCGTGGGCGCGTGCTGCTGGCCGATGAAGTCGGACTGGGCAAGACCATAGAGGCGGGAATGGTTCTGAAAGAATATCTGCTGCGCGGGATGGCCGAGCGCGTGCTGGTCCTGACGCCGGCGACTTTGGTCGGACAGTGGCGCGAGGAAATGGCGGCCAAGTTCGAGATCGAGTTTGCGTCCAGCTACGATTCGGAGCTCAGGAACGATCCCGAAAAGTTCTGGTCGCAGCCGCGTGTCATCTCTTCAATCGCTATGGCGCGCCGCGCCGAACATCAGGAGTTTTTGGTCAAACAGAATTACGATCTCGTGATCGTTGACGAGGCGCATCATCTGAAGAACCGCGCGACCGCGAACTGGAAGATGGTCAACGCTCTCAACAAACGCTTTCTGCTGCTGCTCTCGGCGACGCCCGTTCAGAACTCGCTCGTCGAGCTTTACAATCTCCTGACGCTTCTCAAGCCTGGAATCTTCAAAACGGAAAAGGAGTTTCGCGGCAGTTATATGACCAGCGGCAAACCGCGCACGCCGGCCAATAAAGACAGGATGCGCGACCTGATGCGCGACGTGATGATTCGCAACACGCGATCGCTGGTCGATGTCAAACTGCCCCCGCGCCATGCGACGACTCTGCGGGTAGAGCCGTCCGACGATGAGCGCGCCTGTTATCTGGAGCTGACCGGCCTTGTCGCCCAAGCGCACCGCAAAGCTACCACGCAACAGCGGATGGCGTTGCGTTACCTGCTTTCGGCCGCCGGTTCGACCGCATCCACCGCGGCCGGCGCGATAGCGCGCCACATCGAATCGCGCAATGGAAATCGCGAATGGCGAAAGTTGCAGGAGCGCTACGCCGCCATCGCGCCGAGCAGCAAAGAACAGACGCTCATCGAATTGCTCCGCCGCAATCCGAATGAAAAGAAGATGGTCTTCGTCCATCACCGCGAGACATTGCGCCGGTTGGCCGACCTGGCTAAGGGCGAAGGCGTCGCCTGCGAGCAGTTCGAGGGCGGGATGACGGGGCCGGAAAAGGACGCCGCTGTTCGGCGATTTCAGGATGAGGTCCCGCTGCTGATCTGCACCGAGTCCGGGGGCGAGGGACGCAACCTACAGTTCTGCAATACGCTGATCAATTTCGATCTGCCCTGGAACCCTATGACCATCGAGCAGCGCATAGGGCGCATCCACCGCATCGGCCAGACGCGTGATGTCTTTATTTTTAATCTGGCGGCGCGCGGCACGCTCGAAGAGCAGGTGCTCAGGATACTCGACGAAAAGATCAATATGTTCGAGCTGGTCGTCGGTGAGATAGGCGAGATTCTGGGAGAAATGGAGGACGAACCGGATTTCGCCGACCTGGTATACGCAGCTTGGATCGAGACGACGGAAGCAGAACGAGGATCGGCGTTCGAGCAATTAGGCGAGCGCCTGGTCGAGGCCAAACAACAATACGAAGAGGTCAAGACCTTCGACGAAGAGTTGTTCGGAGAAGAATTCATAACGGGGTGATATGACTGATTCATCAAACCGATTCCGCAATTTCGCCGCGCAGTTACTCGAACACGAGGGCGCGCTGGTAGGACCCCTTGATCCGCAGGGGCTGGAAGCGATGTTGCCTGAAAATCTGCAGCGGGTGATCGGCGCGCCGGAGTTTCTGCGATTGGGCTTTGCGGCGGAATTACCCGCCGGCGCCGAACGCGCGAGTCTGGAATCGGACTGGCTCGAGAAATTCTCCCGATTGCTGGACGATCGTGGGCGGCGTTTGAAGTTCGCATCGAGCGCCGAGGTTCCGCCGCTCGGTCACGTCGAACGCCTGGTAGAGCGCGCCGTCGTGTTGCAGAACGCTGTTTACCGTTTGTCCCGGGTCGAACCGGCATGGACGCGCTATTTGATCTTCGTCCTCCGCTATACCGCGATCTCCGACGAGAAGCGTGAGGGGATCATCAGCTTCGGAATCAACCTGATCAACGGCAGCGCGATTGATCCTATGGTTGACCAACTGCTGGATTCCGCAGTGGACGAAAACGCGACTGAGGCGGCGACGAAGCCGGCGCCATCGCAACTGCCCGCCGATTGGACGGCGGAGCGGTTGAAGAAAGCGATCACCCGCGCCGCTCCGATTCGTGTCCGAGCGCAATTGAGCCAGTTCGTCAATGGAATGCAGCGGCGATTGGATCGTGATCTGGAGCGCCTTCACGAATACTTCGGCGGGTTGCGCGAAGAGTCGTGGCGCAAATTGAAGAGGCAGAAAGGCGACGCCGCGCGCGAACGCCTGCGAATAGAGGCCGCCGAACGCGAGTACCAGGCTAAGGTATCCGATCTCAAACAGAAATACGACCTGCGCGTCGAAATCGAGCCGGTTCAGACGCTGGAATTGATCAGCCAGGTCCAACGGGTCTCGCTCGCCATCAAGCGCCGCAAAGGCGAACGCAAGCTGGCGCTGGATTGGAACCCGATCGGCAAACAACTCGATCCGCTCCCCTGCGAATGGAGCTTCGTCGCCGAAGGCTTGCGAGTGATCTGCGACGATCAACTGCACATCGTCAGCCCGGCGGGGCATGCGCCTTGCCCGCAATGCGGCAAAGAGTATTGCCGGGGATGTTCACCGCGCCGTTGCTCGAAATGCGGCAACGAAGAGAAGGAATTGTAGATCGCTTCAGAAACCAGCGTAAATTTTGTCGGGGTCATCAACAAATCCGACCAGCGGCTGATTGGCGCTGTCGGTCTCGGTGGCGTCAAAGACTTCATCCGCGTTTGCGCTATGCGCAATTAAACAGTCGCTATCGAGCGCAACCCATTGCCCTTTATATTCACGCGCCTGATCGGCGATCCACTGCATTAACAAACTAGCGCGGAATCGGGTAAAATCGGGTATGTTTACGGGTATGGCGAACAATAAAACTGCGCAGCCTGGTTTGCAGATGGCCTTGTCTGTCTCGCATGAAATGCTGCGGCTGATTGCTGAAATAGATGAATTTAAAGGTCGCTGGGAAGCTTTACAGACGCTTTCCCCCGAACGGTTGCGCGCGTTGCGTCACGTCGCAACTATCGAAAGCATAGGCTCTTCCACCCGTATTGAAGGCGTTAAACTCACCGACCAGCAGATCGAAACGCTGCTTGCAAATCTGCGTCGCCACTCCTTCAAATCCCGCGACGAACAGGAAGTCGCTGGTTATGCCGAAGCGATGGATTTGCTTTTTCGGTCCTGGGAAGAACTGGCGCTGACTGAAAACCATCTGAAACAATTGCACGCCGTCCTATTCAAATTCAGCGCGAAGGACGAATATCATCGTGGCCAGTACAAGCGCTCGCCGAATCACGTAGTCGCTTACGATCAGGAAGGCAAAGAGATCGGCGTTATCTTTGAAACAACTCCGCCGTTTCAAACGCCACTGGAAATGCAGCAACTTGTCGAATGGACGAATCAGGCTTTCGCCGAAAAACTGCTCCACCCACTGCTCATCCTTGCCGTTTTCGTCGTTCGATTTCTGGCCGTCCATCCGTTTCAAGATGGCAATGGAAGGTTGTCGCGCATTCTGACGACGCTGTTGCTGCTGCGCGCCGGATATGTCTATGTGCCCTACGCCTCGCTGGAAAGCGTGATCGAAGAGAACAAAGACCTCTATTACACGGCGCTTCGCAAAACCCAGCGCACTCTCAAACAGGCTGAGCCCG
>DASUFM010000035.1:0-4768 GCA_036274535.1 Blastocatellia bacterium | reverse complement strand
CCACATCAGTTCGTCCGAGATCGACATCACCTTGCCGTATATCTCGCCGGGCGGTTCGGTGACGCCGATGTAATTGTTTTTGCTCTTGGACATCTTCTCCACGCCGTCCAGACCTTCCAGCAGCGGCGTGGTCATGATGACCTGTGGCTCCACTCCGTAAGCGCGTTGGATCTCGCGCGCCATCAGCAGGTTGAATTTCTGGTCCGTTCCGCCCAGTTCGACATCGGATTTGAGCGCGACCGAGTCGTAACCCTGGGCCAGCGGATAGAGCAGTTCGTGCAGGCTGATCGGAACGCCGCCGGCGAGGCGTTTCGAAAAATCGTCGCGTTCGAGCATCTGCGCTAGCGTGACCTTGGCGGTCAGGCGTATAAAATCCTCCGGCTTAAAGGCGTTCAGCCATTTGTCGTTGTATTCGATGATCGTCTTTTCAGGATCGAGCAGCCTGAAGATTTGCGCTTTGTAGGTTTCGGCGTTCGCGTCGATCTGCTCGCGCGTGAGCGGCGGGCGCGTCGTATTGCGCCCCGTCGGATCGCCGATCATCCCCGTGAAGACGCCGATCAGGAAGATCACGTCATGGCCGAGTTCCTGAAAGGCTCTCATCTTTCGTATGACCACCGAGTGGCCTAGATGAAGATCGGGCGCGGTGGGATCGCAGCCCAGCTTGACGCGCAGTTTGCGCCCTGTCGCGGCGGAGTTTTCGAGCTTCTTCTTCAGCTCTTCGATCGGGATTACGTCGACCGTTCCCCTTTTCAGAAATTCCAGTTGTTCGTTCAAAGTCATTGTTGAAATAATATCCAGCCACAGAGTCACGGAGACACAGAGACAAAAAGACAAGGAGACGAGGAGACAAGGAAACGGAGAGGAAAAACGTCCTTTCTCCTTATCTCCCTTTCCCCTTGTCCCCCCTCTCTTTTCATCTCTGTGTCTCTGTGACTCTGTGGCTATTCTTGCTCATTGGACCGCTTCGCGATAACCAAGTCTGGTTCGCGCCGTCAGGTCGGCCTGTTCCATGTTGACGCGGATCGTCCGCCATCGTCCGTCCCGGCGCGAGTTGGTCGGCTCGTAAGCGATCGCGTACTGGCTGTGCAGTTCAGCGATCAGATCCTTGAAGATCTGCTTGAGCTTCATGCGGCTGGGCATCAGAAAGAATTTGTCCTCGGTCGTGATATATCGCCCGCCGCTCTCCTGCGCGATCTGTTTCAGGGTTTGCGCGGAGGCCTGTCGCTCCACCGAACGGCGCGCGCTCTTTTCGGTGTTGACCAGATCGATGGCGTAAACCGCGACGCCGGCCAGGAAAGTCTGCTTTTCGACCTCGCGCAGAGTGGCCTGGCTGGCGCTGTCCGCGCCGTCCGAGATCAGTACGAGCGCGCGCCGGCGTTCCGGGCGCACGCGCAGTTCCTGGCTCGCCAGCAGAATGGCGTCATAGAGCGGCGTATTGCCTTCGCCTTTCAACTGTTTGAGCAGCGGCTTCAGGCCCGCGACCGTCGACGAATAGTCGCGAACCTTCTGGACGCCCTTTTCGTCAAAAGTATATAGCGCGAGCGTGTCGTCCGGCTTCAAACGATAAGCCAGGTCGAGCGCGGAGTTGCGATAACGCTCGAGGTCTTTTTCAATGACACTGCCGGAAACGTCCAACACCATGGCCACCGCCATCGGCGCATCCTCGCCGAAAAACTCCGACACTTCCTGTTCCTTGTCGTCTTCAAGCAGAGTGAAGGCTTTCCGATCCAGCGTCGATACGTATTTCCCGCGCGCGTTTCTGACCGTCACGTTCACGAGCACCTGAGTAGTCGCGAAGCTGAGCGTATCGGCGGCGAGACCCGAAACAGGCTGGTCCGCCGTGAGAAAAATATCCGTATATCGCTCGCGCATCTCCGGCGTGATGCGGTAGAGATTGGCTCTGAACTCGGCGCCGAACTCGGTCAGGAAGTTGGGATCCTTCGCCTTCGCCGTGGGCTCGTGGCAGATCGCGCATTTGGCCCGCAAATCGGGTTTCGATCTTGGGTCGTTGGCGTAAAGATCCAGGTAAGCCGGATGGCCGATGACTCGCCAACCGGCGAGGGCCACTAATGCTGCTACGACTAATATTTTCGCTAACGCTTTGATTGACATTGGGACCATTGCAAACAAAGGTTAAATAATTTGGAGGCGCTATGCATTCTGCCATCCGGCGCTCAATTTGCCAAATTGCGCGCCGCGCATGGGCTCTGTTAATATTCCCGCTTCGTTTTTGGCGTCAGTATTTCCCGACATTGGTCCGGATATTTGCCAAAACATATCTTTTTCATCGAAAGGTTTCGGTAATAAAAATGGCTGCTCCAAGCATGGAAAGGATCGTAAGCCTGTGCAAGCGGCGCGGCTTCATCTTCGCCAATTCTGAAATTTATGGCGGCATCGCTTCGACCTGGGATTACGGACCGCTGGGCGTCGAACTGAAGAACAACGTCATACGCGCCTGGTGGCGTTCGGTCGTTTACGAGCGCGACGACATGGAAGGTCTGGACGCCGCGATCCTGATGAACCGGCTGGTCTGGCGTTATTCGGGCCACGAAGCCACATTCTCCGACCCGATGATCGATTGCCGCGAATGCAAATCGCGCCATCGCGCCGACCATCTGAAGGACGGCCTATGTCCGAACTGCGGTTCCGGCAATCTGACCGAGCCGCGCAACTTCAACCTGATGTTCAAGACTACGGTCGGCCCGGTCGAAAGCGAAGAAAACAGCGCTTACCTGCGTCCGGAAACCGCGCAGGGCATCTTCGCCAATTTCGCCAACGTGCAGCAGGCGATGCGCCGCAAACTCCCATTCGGCATAGCGCAGATCGGCAAGGCGTTCCGCAACGAGATCACGCCCGGCAATTTCACCTTCCGCACGCGCGAATTCGAGCAGATGGAGATAGAGTATTTCTGCAAGCCGCCGCAATACCTGCAGCCGGGCGAGAAGAACGACGTCGAGTTGCACGAGGAGTGGGTCGAACAGCGCTTCGACTGGTATGTTGACCTGGGAATCGCGTCTGAGCGATTGCGAAAGCGCGCGCAGTCGAGCGACGAGCTGGCCCATTACGCCAAGGCGACCGTCGACATCGAATACCTGTTCCCGGGCTCGCTAGGCTTCAGCGAACTGGAAGGCATAGCCAACCGGCAGGATTACGACCTGACCGCGCACAGCAAGGACGTGCCCGACGAAGACCTGGAGCGCCTGAAGCTGCAAAAGAATATCGACAGCACGACGAAGCTCGATTATTTCGACGATCAATACGTCGATCCGGCGACCGGCAAGAAGGGCGCGCGGTACATACCTTACGTGATCGAGCCGTCGGCGGGCGCGACGCGCGCGACGCTTGCTTTCCTCTGCGAGGCCTACAACGAAGAGCTCGTCAGCGAGCCGAAAGCGGAAGAGCTCGCGCCGCTGCGCGAAGCTATCGCCGCCGCGCGCAAGAACATCGACAAGAAGATCGCCGAAACCGAGAAGGCCGCCGCTAAAGGCGAATTGAAGCCTGACGCTCCGACAGCCGCCCAGTTGCGCGCGATCGCCGAAGCTCTCACCCGCAGCGAGGCCGAATTGCCGAAATCGCTGCTCACCGTCGAAGACGCCTGCGACCTGCCCGGCGCCGATCGCGTCGAACTGCTCAAGAAAGTCCGGCAGGCGGCGGCGAAATTGTGCGACGAATACACCCGCGTTGTATTGAAACTTCACCCGCGGCTCGCCCCGATCAAGGTCGCGGTCTTCCCCCTCAAGAAAAACGAACCTCGCATAGTCGAGACGGCAAAGCGTATCAAACGCGAACTCCAACCGGCGATCCGCGTGGTCTACGACGATTCGGCCGGCATCGGCAAACTCTACCGCCGCCAGGACGAGATCGGCACCCCGTTTTGCATTACAGTGGATTTCCAATCGCTCGAAGACGACACAGTCACCGTGCGCGAACGCGACTCGATGCT
Organism: Blastocatellia bacterium; assembly: GCA_036274535.1. Taxonomy (GTDB): domain Bacteria; phylum Acidobacteriota; class Blastocatellia; order RBC074; family RBC074; genus JAJVID01. The sequence goes on along the minus strand of DASUFM010000035.1, from coordinate 825 downwards.
GCAGGAGCGCGTGGCTATTTCACAACTTGAAAGTTACCTGACTCAAAGACTGAAGTAACTCTCGATTGCGGATTGCGGATTGCGGATTTTTTGAACCTCAACTGGCAATCTGAAATTCGTAAAACGCGGAGAGCGTGTTTATAATCCCTTCAATCCGAAATCCGCAATCCGCAATCCGCAATCCTATGAACCTTATTCACGCAATTATTCTTGGAATCATTCAAGGCCTCACTGAATTCATTCCGATCAGCAGCACCGGCCATTTAATCCTCGCCGAAAAAATAATGGGGCTTGAAGACACGATGCCGCCGGAGCAGATCACGGCGTTCGTGGCGGTCATCCAACTGGGCACGCTCGCGGCCGTGATCGTTTATTTCATGCGCGACATCATGTCCATTACGCTGGGTTTTGTGCAGGGAAATCTGCAATGGCTGCGGGGCCACCGCGACACGTCTCCGCGCAAGGCCGCGCGGCTGGGATGGTTGATCATCATCGGATCGATCCCGATCGGGACGATCGGTCTGCTGGCGAAAAAGATCATCGAAGGAAGTTTGACGAAGAGCCTCTTGGTGATCAGCGTAAGCATGATCGTGTGGGCCGTCATGCTGTTTCTGGCCGAACAGTTCGGCAAACGCCGCAACGAGATCGAGCATATCGGCATCCGCGAAGCCCTGGTCGTCGGCGTGGCGCAGGTCTTTGCTCTGATTCCCGGCACATCGCGTTCGGGATCTACCATCACCGGCGCGCTCTTCGCCGGCATGAGCCGCGAAGCCGCCGCGCGATTCTCCTTCCTGCTCTCGATCCCTACGATCGCCGCCAGCGGCC
>DASUFM010000034.1:0-17409 GCA_036274535.1 Blastocatellia bacterium | reverse complement strand
CGCCTCATCGACCCCGGCGATCAGATTGAAGCCCTGCGCCCACAATTCAGATTCGAATTGAAGCAGGCGCCGCAGACGCTGCCCTTCAGCTCGATTGGCGCGCTCCCGCCCGCGCAACCTGGCGGCCAACTCGCGCGCGCCTCGCCGCGAATCGGCTTCCAGAGCCTCGATCAATCCCCTGGGCGCGGGCTCCTCGCCGTCTAAAAAGCGCGCCTTTATTCGCGACACCGGTGGTCGAATCCATTCTTCCATAGGTGGCCGTATTCAAATCCGCTTAGTAAACGCGGGGCGCGTTTTCGACTTCGCGGCGATTATATGATAATTGTTCTGTAAGAGGGGCGCTTAAGAGAATGAAAATCAACCACGAAGAAACGAAGATCACGAAGAAAGAACGGAAAACAACTTCGTTCACTTCGTTTCTTCGTGGTTGATTCTTCCTTGGAGATAGAGATGCTGATCAAAGATCCTGACGATATCAAAAGCAGCGAGATTACCGACGAGAAGAATTACTGGAATCGCCGCGCGTTTATTCGCGGCGCCGCGCTTGTGACGACCGCGACGGCGACTGGCCTGCTCTATCGAAAGCTCGCGACGCCGGACCAGCCTCCGCCGAAGACGGAAGTCGCGCAGGTCGATCAGGCGAGCGGATACCTCACTCCCTCGGGCGAGAAAGCGACCGCCTTCGAGGACATCACCAACTACAACAACTTCTACGAATTTTCGACGAGCAAAGGAGGGGTCGCTCCCACGGCGAAGAATTTCGTCACACGCCCGTGGACCGTCGAAGTCGGCGGGATGGTTCATAAACCGAAGACTTTCGCCGTTGATGATTTGATCAAACTCTCGCCGCTGGAAGACCGCGTTTACCGATTCCGCTGCGTAGAGGCGTGGTCTATGATCATCCCCTGGCTGGGATTCCCGCTCAAACGCCTGCTCGATGAAGTCGAGCCGATGGCATCGGCCAAATACGTCGCGTTCACGACGCTCGTCGATCCGGAGCGGATGCCGAACCAGCGCCGCGACGTTCTGCCATGGCCTTATGTCGAAGGGTTGCGGTTGGATGAGGCTATGCACCCTTTGACGATTCTCGCCGCCGGACTCTACGGCAAAATGTTATTGCCTCAAAACGGCGCCCCGATTCGCCTGGTCGTCCCGTGGAAGTACGGATTCAAGAGCATCAAGTCGATCGTCAAGATTTCGCTCACCGAAAGGCAGCCGCTGGCGACCTGGAATATGGTGGCGCCAGACGAGTACGGTTTCTATTCGAACGTCAATCCAAACGTCTCGCACCCGCGCTGGAGCCAGGCGACCGAACGCCGGATCGGCGAATGGGGGCGGCGTGACACGCTGATCTTCAACGGCTACGCCGATCAAGTCGCGCAGTTATATGCCGGGATGGATTTGAAGGCCAACTTTTGATTATGCCTGACATAAATTTTTCAAAGCGCCTGGTTTTCGTCAACAGCGCGGTCCCGTGCGCGATGCTCGCCTGGGACGCCTGGCATCACAGGCTGGGCGCCAACCCGCAGGAATTCGTCCTGCGCACTACCGGAACATTGACGCTGGTCTTCCTGTGTCTCTCGCTGGCCGTCACGCCGATCAGAAAGGCGATGGGATTGCCCTGGATGGTTCAACTCAGGCGGACGCTCGGACTGTTCGCGTTCTTTTACGGCTGCCTGCACCTGCTGGCGTACACCTGGTTCGACAAATCGTTCAACTTCGGCGCCATCGCCGAAGACACTTTGAAGCGGCCTTTTATATTTCTCGGGATGTTCGCGTTTCTGGTCCTGGTTCCGCTGGCGGTCACTTCGACAAACAAAATGGTCAAACGTATAGGCGGGCGGCGGTGGAATCGTTTACACAAACTGGCTTACATAGCGGCGACCTCAGGCGTGATTCATTACTACCTCCTGGTCAAAGCCGACACGCGGATTCCGCTGGCCTTCGGAGCCGTGTTGGCCGTGTCGCTCGGCTATCGCGTTCTGAATAAATTCCTGCCTTCATTAACTGAGCGCCGCACAGTACGAGGAGCTTAAGCCATTGGTTTGTACACAAGTCCTTGCGTCCCTGCCGGGACGCAAGCCCATCTCTTGATTTGTATATCAACTAATGGCTTACGCTCCCCATACTGTAACGGAGAGGCTCTAACTGCAAATATGGCGAAGACCCGCACACTTGGATTCGACAAACAGATATACGCCGACTTGCTCGCAGATGCGCTGCCTGCGGCGATTACCAATGACGAAGAGTTAGAGCGATTTACAGTCATTGTAGATAAGCTGCTGTGAAGAAGGATCTGTCACCGGAAGAGAGCCGCCTGCTCGAACTGCTTTCTACGTTAATTGAAGTCTACGAGGACGAACACTATCCGATTCCTGAAGCGCCGCCGCACGTGATGATTCAAGGTTTTATGCAGGATCGCGGACTGCGCAACAAAGACCTCGAACCAGTTCTCGGGTCGAGCGGCGTAACTTCAGAGGTCATCAGCGGCAAGCGCAAACCGAGTAAACAGACGGCGCAGCAAGCGGCCTGTCGGCTGCGCGCGAGGCGTTAGATGATGGACACCATATTATTCATTTCGATTTCCTTACTTGCGGCCGCGACTTTAGCGATCCGCCCCTGGAATCGCCGCTTGCCGCCGAAAGAACCCGTTTATTTTTCTGTCAGACGGATAAGTGGGACACAGCCAAATTGTCCCAACGCGCTGTTACTTCACTCTTAAGAGTTTCAGCGCCGCGTTCTGAAAAGCGCGGCGCTTGCTGTTTGGCGATGACGGCAGGAAGAACCAGGTCAGGAGTTTGATCGGGCGCGGCAGATCGGCCGGCGCGCTTTGTCCTTCCCGCGGCGGGAAGAACCGTGACAGAGCCTCTCGCGGGTTCTCTCGCATGGCGTCGAGCGTGGCTACCTGATGCACGCATGAGATCGAGCAATATGGCGCGCAGGATTTGACGGCTTTGGATTCTCGTTCAATGTCAGTGACCGTGTAGGAGTCGAGAGGAATTGCCGGATAGCCGCGCTGCTGCGAGCAGTAATGAACGAGACCGTCTTCGCAAATGTAAAGGTAGCGGCCGCCGGCGCGACAATGCCACTGATTCGGCAAACCGCGAACCAGGTTATTCTGAAACTGATTGTAGTAATCGAAAGAGAAGAACGACTTTCGCCGCGAATTCAGGATTTCGTCATAGACTCGCCGCTGCGGCTCGTTGAGCGGCTGCAATTGGCCGGAATGGTCATGAATGACTCCGACCGTGCCCTTGAAACCGAGTTCCTGCACACGGCGCGCGATAATCAGCGCGTCTTCCGGGCGCCGGATCGAACTCCCCAAAACCGAGTTGATCGTGACGTCGAACTCCGCGAATTCCGCCAGCAGGCGGAGTTTCTGATCCAGAACCTTGAGGCTTTTCTTCGAGACGTCGTCCGGTTCTACATTGTCGATGCTGATTTGAAGGTAATCGAGTCCCGCCCGGTTCAACCGCTGTATGCGCCGGGCGGTGAGCAGATAGCCGTTGGTGATCAGCGTGGCGATGATGTTGGCGCGGCGAATACGTTCGACCATCGTTTCCAATTCGGGATGAAGCAGCGGCTCGCCTCCGCTGAAGGTGATGGCCAGCGTTCCGAGCGCGGCGAGCCGGTCTATGCGGCGCGCCATCTCTTCAACAGGGACGGGCTCGGACGTCTTGTCGTATTCGTTGCAGTAGACGCAGGAAAGATTGCAGCGGCGAACGGGGATGATTTGCGCCAGTATCGGGCGATGCGGAGACTTCAGCGCGGCCGCGACCATCCGCGCCTCGCGATAGCGACGGTTTATCGCGCGAGCCTTTCTCTTCAATCGTAGGAAAAAAGTCCAGGCCATAAATCAAAGGCGCGGCGTGACCAGGCCCACCTGATCCTGATACTTGCCCGCGCGGTCCGCGTAAGATGTTTCGCAGTCTTCGTCAGATTCGAAGAAAGTCACCTGCGCTATGCCTTCGTTGGCGTAAATGCGTATCGGTAAATCAGCGGAGTTTGAAAATTCAAGCACCAGTCGTCCTCGCCACCCCGGTTCGAGCGGAGTCGCATTCACGATCAGACCGCAGTTTTCAACGAAGACTCCTGCATTCAAAGCGAAATTTCCAGCTTCAGGAACAGTCAGGCAGAAAACATCGTGCTCCCCTTTTTCTTCTTTAATAGAAACCACTTTATGGTTTTTAAGCGTATGCCCCTTGAATGCTCTAATCACATGAGGGAATCGACGGAAAACGCTCCGGTCACAATTCAGGAATCTGGCAGCGCCTCTGATTGATCCTGTTTCGTCGAGAGCCGCTCTAACTAGATCCTGTGTGATCTCGACTCGGGTGTTGAGTTGACGAGCGATCTCTCGTTGTTTTTCTCGCCGTTCGTCATCAACAGATGCCCAATAATGCTTACTTCTCTCAGAGACGACATCTCGCGCCTCGGGATGGGAGTTCCAAAACCTTTCTTGTTTAGCTCTCTGAGCTTCGCGCGCTTCGGGTGTCCATCGGGCGTGAAACTTAGCGATCAAATGCTGTCTTGCTATAGCGTATTTCTCATCGCCCCAAAAGCTTGCGCTTTTCTGTTTTTGTTGTTGCGCGTATTGGCGATACCAATTGTCGTCTTTGTAGAGTTGTTCAAGAGCCGCGCGGATCGAAGCCCCATGCTCCTCAGGATCGAAATCGACTCCATAATTTTGGCTGTTGTGATAGCGAATGTGCTCGCTTGCGTTCATTCGCGCAATGTTTGGAGGCTGATTATTTATTCGATTTTCGTCGAGGTGATGACGGTGAGTGTTGGGAACATCTTCGTAAATGCCGTAACGCAAATTCCATTCGTCGGCGAGGCGGTGAGTCGGAAAAAAATGCCCATTAATCGGCTGATATACCATCTCATAACCGCGATGTAGATTGCGATAAAGCGGCATCAAGGATGTGCCGGGTTGTAATTTAGAAGCTGGAGCGATCCGTCCATCTCTAAGCAGAAACCGGTGATCGGGAGTGCAGAGAATTTCTTCGCCATTGTCGAGTGTTACTCGCAACAACGAATCACGTCCAATATAGCGTGGCGCCTCCAGGAGAGTAACGATAATGCGCCCATGCTCTCCCACACTGTACCCCCAGAATAATTCGCCTTTCTCGGAACGCGCAGCCATTTCACTAATCTGCAGTGAAGAACCGTCAACCAGAGCCACGCGCGTAGCGCCGTGGAAGCAGCGGGCATATGTCGACTTCCCTAAACAATAGGCAATTACGTTTCGAGGCAAGTTGAATGTTTCGACCGTCACTCCCAGCGCGTAGGAATGAGGCGGCAACAGCCAGTATTGCGCGCCATCTGCGGCGATGCGCAAGGGCGCCTCGACGAGCGAGTTCTCGTCGAAATTTTTCGGGTCGATCTCGGCGCTGGCGATGGGTGAAAAGACGCGAAACCCGTCCGCCGCGAGCCGCAGGTCATAACCATATGACGATACGCCCGCCGAAATTATGCGCCGCCCTTCGACTTCACGTACGAGACTCGCTTCGAACGGTTTGATCATTCCATTCTCGCGGCACATCTTCAAAATCCAGCGATCCGATTTTACACTCACGTATCAAGTCTCTCCTTTTTATCGAGTTCTTATGCTTTTGGCGTGGGGGGATCAATGCCGGCGTCATCAAAGGCTTTGAGTAGCAGATCAGCGACTTCCAGTTCCATAGCCCAATGTTTCAGGTAATCGTAATCAAGCGTATTGATCTGAACTTTCAACACACTCAGTATGTCGTTCCATTGTCTCTCGGATATACCGCCGCCTTTGCGGAACCATCGCAGTTTCTGCAATACAATGTCTTCAGCGCTACAAAAATAAGCGGTTGGAGAGTTTGGCTCCGGCCCCAGAGGTTCAATTGCCCGCCGATTCTTCTCTGCCTGGGCATGGTTGTCCGCGCCCATCACGAACACATCCGCTTTGTACATCGTGCCCAGGTGGATTACATTGAAAGACCGTTGCGAGCGCACTGCCCGTCGAACAACTTCACGATCAATGTAGAAATCGCTTTCCAGCGCGGCGACCAGGTCATCAACATGTTCTTCTTTTAACTCCGCTATAAAATCCACATCCTGAGTCGAGCGAGGCACGCCGTGAACGGCGCTAGCCATAGAACCGCCTATCCAGTAAACGACGCCGAGCTTTTCCAGAGTTTTGACCAATGTATGAGCGACGGCGGCAATATCAGACATGTTCAATAGCCTTCCTTTTCCGGATCCCAGGCAAAGGCCTTTTTCATCAATTCGGGGTCAAGCCAACGCGAAGCCAGGCGCAACATCCTCTCACGGTCGTCAGCAAGAGGATATCGCCGTCGAATATCATTCATCGCTAATTGCCGAACAAACTCGGTCAATTCCCACACCTGCTGAAGCTTCTTCCATGCGGGCATTTTGCGATAGCCTTCGATCATAATCCTCTCGATTTCCGGCGATGTGTCAGAAGATAGCGTCTTCATATGCTGAAGTATAAACCAGATCAGGCGAGACGGTGAATGGCGCTTTACTCTACACCGACGAAGGCTATCCGCGTTTCTCCACTTTGGGCGCCTGAGGCGCTTTCGCATTGGGGCCGAGAATTCTGTAAAAAGAATCCTGGATGTGTTCGAGTCTGTATTCGCGTTTGATCATTTCGAGTCCCGCGGCTTCGCGGCTGATTTCGCGCGCGCCTTTTTGCCAGATCTCCGGATCGAAGTCCACGTAAACGTTACGGCCGGCGTAGAAGAACTCCTGTATCTCCTCGCCCAGCCTGTCGTCCGGCCAGGGCGCTCCGGGAGTTATGGCCAGCCAATGGGGCCGCGCCTTGACGCCGGCCAGAAAGTGGATCAACGGAGTGCGCGAGCCGACGATGAACGCCGAATTCCAGGGAAGGTCCGCGACCTTTGCCACGTAATCGCGCGCGGCCCTGGCTGACCATTGCTGCCAATAAAGCTCTTTGGCCATGTGGTTGTAGGAGCCTTTGGTCAAAAGAATCAGTCCCAGTAGCGGCGCCGCCGCCCACAGGCGGTAGCGTTTGATCAACTCAGCCAGACACCATCCACAGGCGGCCGCCAGTCCGACCATGCCCGTCATCAGGTACCTGGGGTTGACCGCCAGATCGTGATTGGCCAGGAGCGTCAGGTTCGCGACGAGCGCGACGAGACCCAGCGCCAGGAGAGGCCGCAGATGCGGCCTGGACCACAGCCAGAAAAGCGCAAGCGGCGAGAGCATGGCGATGATGACCGAGCAATTGAACGTATAGTCGGCGAAGAAACGCAGATTGGCGCTCGTCACAGGATGGACTTTCCGTTCGGCGGCGCTCATCCCCCACCACTTGAGGACTTCGCTCCAGTAAATGTTGTCGTAGAGTTTCCAGAAGGTCATGCCCGCGAAGGCGCAGGCGCAGGCGATGACAAAGGCTATGATTCCGGTCTTCCACCGGCCTCTGTAAATTCGCGCGGCGATCGGGATGAATGGAAGATAGAAAAACGCGAACTCGCGAACGTTCGCGCTCAAACCCAGCAGAGCGGCGGCCGCCAGAAATCGCCCGGTCCTGCCTGTCCGCAGGCTTTGCGCCATCAGCCACAATGACCATGCCAGCGCCAGCGTTCCCGGAATCTCACTCATCCCGCGGCCGCTGTAGATGATGTAATAAGGCGACAAGGCCACGATCATCGCGCCGAAAAACGCCGCAAGCCTGTTCGCGGTCAATTCCTTGCACAACGCGTAAACGCCGGTTACGCCCAGGCCGGCCTGAGCGATCACGCCGTAGCGGAGAGCCAGATAGGCCTTTTCGGGCGCCAGACCCAGCCAGCGATGAGCCATCTCCCACAAAACCGAGTTGTAACCGAGGAAGAGCGCGCGGCCGAGGCCAAGACTCGAGGGCCTATGCTGAACGGCATGGACCGTGTAATCGAATCCGTCCCAATCGGAGATGAACGGATCCCGCAACCGCCATGCGAGCGCCCACGATAGGCACGCCAGCGGCAGCCAGATATAAAAATCCCTTTTCCAGTCGTGTGAATTATCCTTGAGGCGCGTAATAACCCTTACGATGTCGAATCTTCAAATCTTTGATGCTTTTATTGACCACTTTAATCTCCAGCTTGCGGAAGCCCCCGTCAGAAGTCTCGTTCTTCGGTTCATAAGCCAGCAGATATTGTTGGCGCAGGTCCTTCTCCAATTGCGCGAAGGCCTGATCCAGGTCACGGGCGCCTTTCGGGAAGACGGCGCGCCCTCCGGTCGATTCGGAAAGTTTTTTGAGCACGCCCTCATTGACGCCAAAACCCGGATCGCCGATTCCGATCGAATAGATTACCACCTCGGCGCGCAAGGCTTCGTTGATCGCTTCGTCCAATTTCATGCGGCTGCTGGTGTCGTCGCCGTCGGTCAGCAGAATGATCGTCTTGCGGCCAGGCTCCCGGGCCAGCATATCGGCGGAGGTGGCGATGACCGCATCCCAAATCGCGGTGGTGCCCTGTCGTGATCCGCCGTTGATCGGCGGAGTCGTCCCGCCGTAAACAGTGACTGGAGGAGGCGCGACGAATGCGATGTCTTCGAGCGCTTTGCGGACGCGCTTCGGATTCGAGGTCAGTTCCTGCATGACCGTCGCTTCGCCCTCGAATTTGAGTACGGAGACGGTGTCTTTGCCGAGGCGAACCACCGAGTCTACGAAACGCCCGCCGGAATCCTTCAGCCGCGGCAATGTGAAACGCTCGCTGCCGCTGACATCGACCAGAATCGCCATCGTCAGCGGCAGGTCTTTTTCGAGCTTGAACGTGAAGATGTCCTGGACCTGGCCGTTTTCCAGGATCTGAACGTCTTCCTGTTTCAAATCGTTGAGGTAGCGGTTCTGTTTGTCCTGGACGCTGAAGAGCACGTTGACGAGCTTGGATCCGAACTTGAGCGTCAAATCTTCATCTTTTTTCTGCTGTGGATCCTGTTTCCGCTGCTGGGATTTTTTCTGATCCTGCCCCTTGCCCTGTTTATTGTCCTGCTGCGCGCCGGCGCGCGGTTGAGGCGCAAACGCATATATCGCCGCCATCAATACGGCGATGGTGAGGCCCCAGGCGTAATTTTTAAACTTCATCCTCTTCTCCTATGGGGGACTCATAGGGCTTATAGGGCCTATAAGGGGTATAGGTCTATAGGTCCTGTTCACTGATTAGCGCTGGTCGCGACCCGCGGAATCGCTTTGTAACCGGTCTTGGTTCTGACTTTCAGTCCTTTGTGATTGGGAAGTTTCACTTCAATCTTGCGTTCTTTGCCGTCGAAATTTTCATTGGTAGGCTGGTAAGCGATTATGTACTGGTTGCGCAGTTCCCGCGTGATCTGGGTGAGGCTTTTTTCCAGTTCGATCACTTCCGCGGTGAAGAACGCTCGCCCGCCGGTCTCTTCCGCCAGCCGCTTGAGATCCTTATCTTCCTTGCGGTCGACGGTCCCTGCCTGCACGCCGAAGAATCCTCCGGCCTTCGTGCTGATCACATAGATGGTGGTTTCCGAGCGCTGGGCGATATCGATCGCGTCCTGCAGTGAACGTTCGCTTTCGGTGTCTTCGCCGTCGGTGATGACGACCATCACGCGGCGGCGGCCGAGCGTGGTCGGAGACATCATTTTCTCCTCGCAAACGCTGTAAATCGCATCGTACATTTTGGTCCCGCCCTGCGCCTTGATCCTGTCAATCGCCTTGGTCAGCAAATCGAGGCGGTTGGTCAAATCCTGGTGGAGTTCGACCTGCGAATCGAAGGTGGCGAGCAGCGCGCGGTCCTGGCGATATTTGAGCACCGTTTCAAGGAATGAATAGGCGGCGTCCCTCTCGAATTTAAGTTTCGGTTTGACGCTGTTCGACGTGTCCATCAGCATCGCGACGTCAATCGGCAGATTGCTCAGAGGATTGAACGAAATGATGGTCTGCGGAATTTTATCTTCGATAACCTGGAAGTCGGTTTCCTTCAGGTCGACGACGAATCCGTTGTTCTTGTTCGTAACCGTAACCGGCAGGCTCACGTTGGAAGTGACCGTTTTGATTTGCCCGGGATTGGCGCCATCCTGCTTGTCATCCGCGGGTTTGTTCTTGTCGCCCTGCTTCGATTGGGGCTTTGGCTGTTGGGCTTCCACGACCACCAGGCCGAAGAGCAGCGCAAAGATGATGAGCGGGCATCCGTTGAGCCAACGACGCGTTTTCATAATTCCTAAAATCCTCCGATCAGCGACTATGATTTTCCGCCGCAGCGTACACTAAAGAACGGTAAATGAAATTGGTTTTGCGGGATTATAGTTTGCGCCGAAGGCGGCAGTAAAGCGGCCTCCGGGATCGCGGATCGCGGATCGCGGATCGCGAATTGATAAATCCTTCAATCTCAATTTCGCGCGGTCGGTTGGAAACACTCATAAATCCGCAATCCGCAATCCGCAATCCGCGATTAGGATGGGTGGAAAGTCGCGGCGATTTGACTTATTCTAACTGCGCGTTTGAGGCTGGACCCACTCCACTTCTTCCCTAATCGCCTGCGACGCGGCTTTGATGTCCTGAAACTCTCCGTGATCTTTGCGGTGAGAAGAGCAGAAATCTTTTGGAGGAAGTCTTTCAGTGCAATTAATTGGAAAAGCTGAACCTGCCGAGCAGGTCGGGCAATCCGGACAGGGACAGGCCGGGGTCGCGCCGGCGCCGGCGCCTCCATTAAGCCCATCGCTTAATGAAGAAGACGAGCCAGGGCTGACAGGCGCGCGTATATGGTTGTTGCGCGCGGCGGTGATGGTCGGGGGCGCGGCGGTGATGGTGGTCGAAATTTTAGGCTCGCGCGTTCTGGCGCCTAACTTCGGGACCACGCTTCACGTCTGGAGCGCGCTGATTACAGTGACGCTGGCGGCGCTGGCTGTCGGCTACGCGGTCGGGGGACAGGTGGCCGATTATCGCCCCGGCCTGGGGCCGGTAATGACTATCATGGCCTGCGCCGGCGCCACGCTGCTCGTTTCCGATTTGACCTCCAGGCCGGTGCTGAGCGCGGCGTACGACGCCGGGATGGTCAGTGGAACGTTTATGGCCGCGACTCTGCTTTTTCTGCCGACGCTCTTTCTGCTCGGAATGCTCTCTCCAATGGCCGTGCGGGCCGCGGCCAATCATCGAAACCTTGGCGCCAGCGTCGGAAATCTTTACGCGCTTTCGACCATAGGCTCGGTCGCGGGCAGCCTTATGGTTTCGCTCCTGCTGATTCCCAATATGACGGTTCATGCGGCGATCATTTCGACCGCCGTCTCCCTGGTGATCGTGCCCGTCTGTTACCTGTTCTTCGCGGCCAGGAGGAGGGCGGCGCTGACGCTTTTTATGGGGCTGGCGCTCAGTTGCGCTGGCGCAAAATGGGCGGGCGACGCGGCCGATCGGGAAGTGCTGTATAGGGACGAATACTATCCGGTGACCGCGCGCGTCCCGTCGGCTTATGGCGACCTGGTCGTAAGTGATCGCGACGGCGTGCGCTATCTGTTTCTGAACGGCGTGCAGCAGGGTTCGACGATCGGCGACGTCTCATACGCCAAATACGCCTATGGCCTGGAGCGGCTGGCGACCATCAAAGGCGTTCCGAAAAAAGTTCTGGTCTGGGGGCTGGGCGCAGGGGTATACGCGCGCGCGATGGCTGAAGCAGGTTCGGATGTGACGGTCATCGAGATAGATCCGATGTCGGAAAAAGTGGCGCGCGAATATTTCGGGTTGCCGGCTTCCGTCAAAGTGGTGATAGGGGACGCGCGCACCGAAACGTCGAGGCTGACCGAAACATACGACGTAATTGTCCTAGACGCATTCAGCGGCGATTCCCCGCCGTTCCATCTGCTCACACGCGAGGCTTTCACCGAGTTGAAAAAACGTCTGGCGGCCGATGGAATGGTTGTGGCCAATATCGTCGGAGGGGTCTCCGGCGAAGCCTCCCGCGTCTCCTCATCGATTATGGCGACGATGGAAAGCGTATTCGGGAGGACTCAGGTCTTCTCGCCGAGCTGGCTGCTCTCGGGCAGGAAGCGTAGGTACGTTTCGACCATGTTTCTACTCAGCGGCGATATTCCGGAAAATCTGGCGGAAAACGCCGCGCCATTCACTATGAAGACGTCCGAGGAGATCCGGCGAAGCGGCTACATTGAAGCCGTCTTCGCCTCCCGGCTCGAATTGCCGCGCGACCGGGCCGTGATCCTGACTGACGATTACGCTCCACTCGAGGCCTGGTCTGACGCCGCCGTTGAAGCCATGCGTTACTAAATGGAAAGCATATTTACCGACGCTAACGGATTTTGTGGCGTGAGCCCCGGAGGGGCGCAATGTTTATAGAAACGATAAAATCCGTTAGTGTCAGGGAATATTAAATATGCTCCCTGACTTCTTACTGCCGTGAAAACTACAATAACGCCCTCTCCGTCGATTGCCGCGCGCTTCATACAGCGCGGCGAAGTTGTCGCGTTCCCGACCGAGACCGTTTACGGCCTCGGGGCGAACATCTTCGACGAAGAAGCCGTCAGAAAAATATTCGTCGCGAAAGAACGCCCCCCTGACAACCCATTGATCGCCCATATTTTCGACCTCTCTCAGCTCGAACAGATCACAAGTGGAATTCCGGAGAACGCAGCAAAACTGATCAAGGTCTTTTTTCCCGGGCCGTTGACGTTGATTCTGCCAAAGCATGAAAAGGTTCCGTCCGTGGTCACGGCTGGGTTGAATACCATCGGCGTTCGTATGCCGAAAGACCCGCTCACGCGCCAATTTTTGCGAGCCTGCGCCGTCCCCATTGTCGCCCCTTCGGCGAATCTCTCGGGCCGGCCGAGCCCTACGTCGTGGCAGGCTGTCAGGGCCGACCTGAACGGCCGCATCAGTTGCATCCTCAAAGGAGATCGGACGAAGATCGGCCTGGAATCGACCGTTGTCGATTGCTCCGGCGAGACGCCGGTAATTTTACGCGCCGGCGCCGTCACACTCGAAGATCTGTCGAAAGTGATCCCGCAGACCATAATATCGGGCGACGCCGGCATCGACGCTCCGAAAAGCCCCGGCATGAAGCATCGCCATTACGCGCCAAAAGCCAAAGTCGTCCTCGCTCCATTTCCTCAATACACTGTCCCCACAAATTCATCAGCCTACATCGGACTCGACGCGCCGCCTGGCGCCGCCCTGTTCGAGCGAATCCTGATTTGCAAAGACGTCGAGGAATACGCGCGCGAATTATTCAATTTTTTCCGCGAATGCGATGAGAGAGGGATCGAAACCATATTCTGTCAAACAGTCGATGAAAAAGGCCTGGGCCTGGCTTTGATGGACAGGCTCAGACGGGCCGCTCAAGGCTGATTCTTGCAAATGCCACGTAGCGCCTGTACAATCGCTGAGTTCCGCGCCAGGTAGTAACGACAGAGGTTGTCGCTGCGCTGTTATTTTTCGAAGGAGGTATTCTCGATGAGAGTATTGAATTAACAGGCTGAGAGTTTTACGCGCCGTCCGGCGCCGACTTTTTTTGTGAGCGAAATTTTCTTGCGGGCGGTCATTTATCGCGCCGCAATAGTCCTTTCGTCAAAACTCCCAGCCGATTCTCGCCGCTTCAACTCAATCTATCAAACCGATTATCAATTGCAGCTTTGAAGGCGCAGCTTTTAAGTCCGCCGTTATCGCAAAAGCGTCTCCAGAGCAAGCCATTGGCTGGAAAATTTTATGTTCGATTCGACATTTCAGAACAATCATCATCACGCGATAGAAGTTCGCCGGTTGAAGAAGGTCTTTCGCAAGCGCAAGCGTCAGGGCGTCTTCAAGTACACGGTCGACGAACAATGGGCAGTGAAAGACGTGTCGTTCGAGGTCGCGCAGGGCGAGACTTACGGATTGCTGGGGCCGAACGGCTCCGGCAAATCGACGCTGATCAGAATTCTTTCGACTCTGCTCATTCCCGACCACGGCGAGGTGGCGCTGATGGGGCACAAACTTCCGGACGAAGAGCGCGCCGTGCGGTGGAAGATCGGACGAGTCAGCGTCGACGCCGCATTCTATAAAAAACTGTCGGCGCGCGAGAACCTGCTCTACTCCGCCTATCTTTACGGCCTCGAGCCGAAGAGGGCCGAGAAGCGCGCGTTTGAAATCCTTGAACGACTCGGCATCGAGTCGCGCCGGTTTACTGATCCGCTGGAAGAGATGAGCCGCGGCATGCAGCAGAAGGTCTCGATCGCGCGCGCGTTGATGGTCAACCCGCCGATGCTGCTGCTGGACGAGCCTACCACCGGGCTTGATCCGAAGAGTCGCCGCGACGTCCAGCGCTTCCTGGAAGAACTGCGCGAGGAAGAAGGCACGACCATCCTGCTGACCACCCACGATATGAATGAAGCCGAGCGGTTGTGCGCGCGCATAGGTTTTCTCGCCCACGGCCAGCTGGTCGCCGAAGGCTCGTCGGAGGAATTGAAACAACAGGCTCAAACGGCGACGCTCGAAGACGCTTTCATCAAGATGACGGGCGAGTCGCTGTCTGGAGAAGAAGGAGGAAAATAATGAATGCGGAACGCAAACCGATGATCACGCCCGGACGCCAGTTAATGGCTTTCGTCTTTCGCGATCTCAGCCTGACGAAACGCTATCTGGGCTGGGTCGTGGTTTTCACTTTTTACGCGATGGTCAATTCGGCCACCATCGCGCTGATCGGAGTGGCCGCGAAGGACGAGCGGTTGACGTTGACGTTAATCGTCGGCGTGCTGCTGTGGAGTTTTCTCTCGGTGCTCTTCAATGAAATAGCCATGTCGGTCGCGTATGAGCGATGGGAGGGCACGCTCGAATATACCTTCATGGCGCCGGTTTCGCGCCTCGTGCACCTGTTCGGCGTGAGCATATACGCGGCGATCTACAGCATTATTCGGCTGACGCTCGTAGTCAGCGGCCTGGCCATTTTCATCGGCCTGAACCTTTCGCGCGCGAACTTGCTGGGCATTCTGGTCGTGCTGCTGGTGAGCAGTTTTGCGTTCATCGGCCTGGGTTTGATGGCCGCGGTGGCGCCGGTGTTCAGCGCGGAACGCGGGGCCGAAGCGACGAACATCTTTCAGGGCTGCCTGCTGCTGGTTTCGGGCGTTTACTATCCGGTGGAGATTTTGCCCGCATGGCTGCAACCATTCGCTAAACTCTCGCCGGCTACTTATTCGCTGTCCGCCTGCCGCAAACTGATGGGCATCGATTCGGGACAGGGCCCATTAGTCGGCGCTCCCATCTCGGCGGTCGCGCCGGAATTGCTGACGCTGACGTTGATGGGAATCGTGATGGTGCCCCTGGGATTGTGGGTCTTCGGGCGCGTCGAACGATGGGCGAAGAAGACCGGCAAGCTGAAAAGGACTGGTTGAATCCAATGGCTCGATCGTTTTACACTTTCAATGGTCGCTGAGGGGAACGACAGCAAAATTGATCACCGAGGTTACCAAACATGTCTCAACAAACAGCCGAAGATCTTCTCGATTGGCGGGCCGCGGTTGAAAACCTCGTAACCGAGGACGATGAACCCGTGGACAACATGCTTTCAGGTATCCAAATGCGCCTGCTGGTCACGCCACTTTACGACAGTTGGACTCCGCCGCCAAAAGAAGAGGCGCTAAGCGAGAATCGTAGTTTCCTGGCCGCCGCCAATGTCGGCGTATTTCGCTCGCCATATGAGCCTCCGGTTGTACCGGATATGTTTTTGAGTCTGGATATTGAGCCTTTTGATCCTCGCCTCAAGGAGAAACGTTCCTATTTCCTTTGGGAATTCGGTAAACCGCCGGAAGTCGTTGTGGAGATCGTGTCGAATACCAAAGGTCATGAGCTTGACGAGAAACTGCGCCATTACGCGCGGTTGGGCGTCAGTTACTACGTGGTTTTCGACCCGGAGCGCTGGCTGATGAAAGACCTGCTGCGCGTATATGAGCGTAGTTTTGGCCGCCGGTATCGGCGGCGCGACGATTACAAGTTGCCCGATGTCGGGTTGGGCCTGACCTTGTGGGAAGGCGTTTACGAAGGTGAGCCGGGGCCCTGGGCTCGCTGGCTCGATTCACAGGGCAATCTCATTCTGACTGGCGCAGAACTCGCCGCCCAGGCCGCGGAACGCGCCACGCAGGCCGAAGATCGCGCCACCAGACTCGCCGCAAAACTCCGCGAGATGGGGATCAATCCGGACGAAGTGTGACGGTCAATCAGCCGTTACGTTGCCAATGGTCCCGCCCGGATGCCACGAATTGTAATGCGTTCGCGTGATGTTTTTGCGCGATTGCAGCTCGATGCTCAAAGCGGCGAGCGCGTAAATTTCGGCCAGGATGCTGGCGCGGGGCTCGAAATTGAGCGGGCTGCCTTCGCGCTCGACTCCGGCGTAAAGGAATTCATCGCTGGACTTCGCCAGCCACGAATCCGGATTCCCGGAAACGCCAAGAATCAACGCTCCATTTCGTTTGAGCGCGGTGATCGCGGCCATCATTTCGACGGTCTCGCCGCTGTTCGAGACGGCGATCACCAGATCGCCGGGAACGACCTGGCCAGCGCTGCCATGAACGCATTCAGTGCCGTGCAAAAAGTAGGCTGGCGCGCCGGTGCTCGAAAACAAAGCCGCGACGTATCCGGCTACATATTCAGGTTTTCCTATGCCGGTGACGTGGATACGGCCGCCTCGCGATTCGACTCTTGCGATCAGGTCGGCGGCGCGCTTGAAATAGTTTTCGTCGCCGATCTTCGCGCGGAGCTTGCTTAGTTCTTCGAGCGCTATGTCGAGAAAGATCGGAACGGCGTTCCGGTACGGCGAAATCGAAGGCGCGGCCGGCTCGCTCGGCGCTGATTCGAACGCCGCCGTGTCGAAAGGAGCTCCGTCGTATAGTTCGAACACGCGCGACCGGCTTTGGGCCAGGTCCGGGGTAGCGCCGAGGATTTCACAACAGGCCGCGCCGCAGGCGTTGGCCAGCTTCAGAGTGTCTTTCCACTTCAATCCGTAATTCAAACCGGCTAGCATGCCGCCGAAAAAAGCGTCGCCGGCGCCGGTCGAATCGATAGTTCTGATCGAATAAGAGGGGGCGTGATCGGTCAATTCGTCGGAAGCGATCACGCAGCCGGCTTCGCCATCGGTGATGACGACCGCGCGCGCGCCGTATTTGTCGCGCAGGACTCTGGCGGCCCGCAGCGCGTCGGTTTCGCCGGTCATCTCGGACGCCGCGGCTTTCGACGGCTTCAGATAATGGGCCAGCCTCATCGCGCGCTCGAAATCTTCCGCGCTTCCCAATGTTTTGACCGCGTCGCTGCGCGGGATGTCCACGTCCAGCGTGGTAGTCGCTCCCGCTTCCCGCGCGATTTCCAGCGCCGCGACCACCGCGTCGAGCGGCAATTGCGAAACCTCGGTGGAGAGCATGCGCGAGCGGCGAATGTAATCGGCGTGCGTGGCCCGCACATATTCGCCGGTAGTCTCGCTG
>DASUFM010000033.1:0-11158 GCA_036274535.1 Blastocatellia bacterium | reverse complement strand
CCAAAGAGGTCGAATATAAAGATCTGTTGAGGCAGGAAGAGCGAGACGGATTGACGTGGGGATTGAGAGAACTCGATATCCCGGAATTGTGGGAGACGACGAAGGGCGCGGGTATCAACATCGCCGTGCTTGACACTGGCGTCTATGCGGAGCACCCGGCGCTCGCGGGCCGCGTCGCCGATTTCATCGTCGTCGACCCGCTGGGCCGCCGTATCAAGTCGGAGCCGGCTTACGATTGCGGCGCGCACGGCACTCACGTCTGCGGCACGATCGCCGGCGGCAAGACCTCACACGGCGTCTCGATAGGACTGGCGCCGGAAGCGAATCTATATGTCGCCGGCGTGATGGTCGGCGACGCCACACTGCGCACCCTGATGGAAGGCGTCTCATGGGCGGTCGAGAAAGGCGTGGACATCATCAATATGTCGCTTGGCTTCAGCTACTACGAGCCGCTATTTGATGAAGTCTTCAAACTCCTGCTCGAAAATTTCGGCATTCTGCCGGTCGTGGCCATCGGCAACGAAAATCACGGCAACAGTTGCTCGCCCGGAAACACCGCAAACGCGTTCTCGGTCGGCGCGGTCGAAAAAATGAAGAGCGGCAAATGCGACGTGACCTTCTTCAGCGGCGGCGTGAGCCTGGTCTTTCCGGGCGATGACCAGAACGAGATTGTCACCAAGCCGGATGTGGTCGCGCCCGGCGCGCAAATCTTCTCCTGCATCCCTCCCGAAAAACGGCCTGACGGCGTCTTCGAATACACATATATGAACGGCACCTCGATGGCGACGCCGCACGTAGCCGGCGCGGCGGCCCTCCTGATGGCCGCAAAGCCGGATGCGCCGGTCGCCGACATCATCCGCGCGCTGAAAGAGACCGCCAAACATCCGGGCGGCGACGGATTGCGTCCCGACAACCGCTGGGGCCATGGATTAATCCAGCCAGTAAGGGCCTTGCAGTCATTAGGCTGATCAGTGCTACAATAACCCCGCTATAGTGGTTCAAGTTTAGTGGCGTAGGAAAAAATAGACGGCGTAAATCTTGTCATATGCCATATTTCATATGAAATGTGGCCCATGACATGACATATGAAATCTGGTCGTCGTCGCGCCACACCGGTTCAAGCGGGTGTCCAATGAGTTTAGGCAACGTCCACCCAAAGATCAGCCGGGAGTTCAGCCGCAGGCTCGACCTTCTGGAGCCACAGGACAAGGTGCGCGCTATTGTATTGCTGCGCGCCGAAGGTAATGGCGGCGTAGCCGGAAGGCCGTCGCGTTCCGAACGCCAGGAGGCCGCTGAGCAGTTCAGCCAGGCGGTCGAGGACGCATTGCCCGAAATCGATCAGATTCTGCAGCGATACCAGGGGCGACGTATGGCTGAGCGTCCGAGCGCGGTCGGCGCCATCCCGGTCGAAACCACCGCCGGAGGCGTAATCGCGCTGGCCCGCGCCGATTGCGTCAAAACCATTCTCGAGGATCAAAACATCCTGCCTTTAAGCTCATAAAAAAGATGAAAATAGGAAAAATAGGACATATAGGACCTATAGGACATATAGGACCTATATGTCCTATTTTTGAGGAGAATGTGTGAGAACAGCCAGTTTCTATTTACTCATGGCATTTTCGATTATGAGTGTTGACTCAATACAAATGAATTCATCTTTATCGGAAGCGCTGGCCGAATCCCGCCAACTTATTCTCGTTACCACGGGCGGATGGGACGCGGTTGACGGCGAGATGAGGCTGTATGAACGCGGTTCGGCCAATGGTCAATGGAAAGCGGTTGGCGAAAAGATTCCGGTTGTCGTCGGACGCAATGGAATGGCGTGGGGCAAAGGCCTGCATGGCGGCGGTCTCAGTGAAGGGGGCGAAGGACCGGTGAAACAGGAAGGCGACGGACGTGCGCCGGCCGGCGTCTTCCGCCTGGGTTCGGTGTTCGGATACGCGCCGCCGGAGCAGGCGGGCGAAGTGAAATTGCCTTACATTCAAGCCGTCGCGACGCTCGAATGCGTGGACGATCCGCAATCGGCGCATTACAACAGGATCGTCGATCGCTCGCGCGTCGAAAAACCCGATTGGAAAAGCTCGGAACGGATGCGTCGCGATGACGATCAATATCGTTGGGGCGTGGTCGTCGATCACAATGCGAAAGGCGCGCCCGGATGCGGTTCCTGCATCTTCATGCATATTTGGGAATCTCCTGGAAAGGGAACCGCCGGTTGCACGGCGATGAATTTGTCATCAATGGAAAGCCTGCGGCTATGGCTCGATGAGAAGAAGCGGCCAATACTCGTTCAATTGCCAAAGCGCGAATTCGAGCGTTTACGCGAAGTCTGGGGCCTCTTGGGGCTAATGGGGCCACATGGGATTGACGGTGCGTGATCTCCGAACTTAAACTTCCCTTTTATATTGCAATGATAAATCGCCACGATGCCCGCGTTCGGACACATCCCCGTCGTGACTAATTCTTCAAAATCAGGAAAGTCCATATGCCACACAATCTCTTTAACACATTTCAGGAATTCGATCTTGGAAACGGGAAGAAGGGCAGGTTCTATTCGCTGCCCGAACTGGAAAAGCAGGGCGTCGGCTCGATCTCGAAGCTGCCCGTCAGCGTTCGCATCGTGCTGGAATCGGTATTGCGCAATTACGACGGCAAAAAGGTCAAGGAAGACGACGTGCGCGCCCTGGCCAATTGGGAGCCGGCGGCCCCGCGAACAGCCGAGATCCCGTTCGTCGTAGCCCGCATAGTCCTGCAGGATTTCACCGGCGTTCCGTTGCTCGTGGATCTGGCCGCCATGCGTTCGACAGTGGCGCGCCTCGGCAAGAATCCCAAACTCATCGAGCCGCTGGTTCCCGTGGACCTGGTCGTAGACCACTCGGTGCAGGTCGACGTCGCCGGCTCGCCGGACGCGCTGCGGGAAAATATGGAGATCGAGTTTCAGCGCAATCGCCCTCGCTATCAATTTCTGAAATGGGGGATGCAGGCTTTTGATACTTTCAAGGTTGTCCCGCCCGGCATAGGCATCGTGCATCAGGTCAATCTGGAATACCTGGCCAAAGGCGCGCTTGAAAAAGAAGGCGTTTATTATCCCGACACGCTGGTCGGAACCGATTCGCACACGACGATGATCAACGGCCTGGGCGTGGTCGGATGGGGCGTCGGTGGAATCGAGGCGGAGGCCGGAATGCTCGGCCAGCCCGTTTACTTCCTGACGCCCGACGTCGTCGGCGTGCATATGACCGGCAGTCTGCGCGAAGGCGTGACCGCGACCGACCTGGTGCTGCATTGCACCGAGATGCTGCGCAAGGCGAAGGTCGTCGGCAAATTCGTCGAATACTTCGGCGAGGGCGCGGCGTCGCTCTCGCTGACCGATCGCGCGACGATCGCCAATATGGCGCCGGAATACGGCGCGACGATGGGCTTTTTCGGCGTTGATGAAGAGACCTGCAATTACCTGAAAGCGACCGGCCGCTCCGAAGATCAAATCAACGCGTTCCGCAATTATTTCAAGGCCCAGGGGCTGTTCGGAATCCCGCGCAAAGGCGAGATCGAATACAGCCAGGTTCTGGATCTCGACCTTTCGACAGTCACCCCGAACGTCGCCGGGCCGAAACGCCCGCAGGATCGAATCGAACTTCCATCGCTCAAAGATAAATTCCTGGACCTGCTGTATCGGCCGGCGTCCGACAACGGCTACGGCAAATCGCCGGACGATCTGAAGCAGCGCTTTACGACGACCATCGGCGCGCGGGGCGTTTTGCGGCCGCCCGTGTCGGGCGGAGGCGATCAGAATCCCGAGACCGCGCCGGTCCCCAAAAGCAACGGCGTGAGCATGATCAACACCAGCACGAAGACCGAGGTCGAGATGATGAACAATCGTCCGACGCCCGACGTGCTCGAAGTCGCGCCTCCGGAGGCTTTCCCCAAGGCGACAGCCGATCTGGGACACGGCGACGTGCTGATCGCCGCCATCACGTCCTGCACCAACACCTCGAATCCGAGCGTCATGCTCGCCGCGGGGCTCCTGGCGAAGAAGGCCGTCGAGAAGGGACTCAGGGTTAAACCGCAGGTCAAAACTTCGCTCGGCCCCGGCTCGCGCGTGGTTTCGGATTACCTGGCGAAGACGGGTTTACAGCCTTATCTGGATCAACTCGGCTTCAACGTGGTCGGCTATGGCTGTACCACTTGCATCGCCTCGGGTACGCCAGTATTGCTGGCCAATGGCACTGCGCGCCGCATTGAGCAGATGCCGAGCGCCGGCGGAGCTCTGGTCTTTGGTCCCACTGTGACCGGCGAACTGGGGCTGGCGGCGCAAGCTGAACTCATTGCTCAGGGCGAGCGTGACTGCGTATCGCTTGTCCTGCAGGATGGCCGCACGTTGATCTGCACCCCGGATCACGAAATTCTGCGCTCGGACGGACGCTGGGTACGCGCAGATCAATTGGTTCCAGGCCAGGATCGCGTCGTGATGGGATTGGAGGCTCCGCTCGATGAATCCTGCGCAGATGAGACAGGGTATACGTTAAATGCTGGTAATCTGAGTTTCACTTTGGACGCTCATCACGAACGCTTGCGCGCGCTGGCATTTGCGCGCATGGTCGGCCACCTGCTCAGCGATGGTTCGATCAGCGCCATGGGGCAAGGGCGGATGACAGTCGGCCAGGCAGTGGATCGCGAGCTTGTCCTGAACGATATCGAGTTGCTTACGGGCAAACGCCCCGCAGCCAAGCAGTATGACGAACGCAAATGGACCGTCCTGCTGCCAGCGGAACTGACGGAGGCTGTCTCTGCGTTGCCAGGAGTGCGCGTTGGGCGACGGATCAACCAGGCCCCGACGCTGCCTGCGTTTGTTTTGGATGAGGAGTGCCCGGTGGCGATGGCGCGCGAGTTCCTGGGCGGACTTTTCGGCGCTGATGGGTGGGCTCCGTCCTTGCATCGTTTTAGTGATGGCGAGGAGGACGCGAACCTCGAACACCCAGCCTACTCTCAGAGCGTGAAGCCGGAGCACGTGGAGCAACTCAAAGATGTTATGCAGAGCCTGATTCGCCTTCTGGCGCGTTGCGGCGTGAATATCGCCGCCGCGAGCTTGTATGAGTACCCGGTTAGGCGCGCCACTTCTTCATACCCGGCGGCCCAGGATGGCGCGCTTCGCATTGAGGTCCGGTTGAAATTGCGAGACGGCCTCTCGTTTGTCGAGCGGGTGGGATTCCGTTATTGCGTAGACAAGGCGCTAAGAGCCAGCGCCGCGGCGGTCTACTGGCGCACTTTGGAGGGGATCAACCGCCAGCGCCTCTGGATGTCTTCGCGTCTGGAGGAACTGCATAAAGAGAATCAAGATCTCTCGTTCAACCAGGCGCGTGAGATAGCGGCGAAAGAATTGAGACAGCGAGAGACGATCATCTTTCCGCACTATTCATTGCTGGAAGGCTATGATCGGTTCTCGCGGCTGCCTAAACAGGAGGATCGCAAGTTCAAACCGCTACACCGGGAGAGTTGTGATTTTCCGTCGCCGGTCGAGTTATTCAAACAGCTCGGCGCGCGAAACTGGTTTGCGCGGCTCGGGGCGCGAGATGAGACTGACTACTCCAAGCGCTACTGCGTCGAGAAGGACTCACTGACGCTGCCATCGATCACTTTGGGCGTGTTGGATCGGCGCGAGGCAGGGAAGCGCGAAGTTTTCGATCTGGCCGTGAATGATCTACATGCGTTTGTGGCCGGGACGGTCTGTGTGCATAACTGTATCGGGAACTCCGGCCCGCTCGACCCTAAGATCGAAGAAGTCGTCACGAAGAACGATCTGATCGCGGCGAGCGTCCTGTCAGGCAATCGCAACTTCGAAGCTCGCGTCCATCAATCGATCAAAGCCAACTTCCTGATGTCCCCGCCGCTGGTCGTCGCGTTCGCGCTGGCCGGCCGCGTTGACATCAACATGGCCAAAGAGCCGATCGGCAAGGGCAAAGACGGCGAGGACGTCTATTTGAAAGACATCTGGCCCAGCTCAAAGGAAATCGGCGCGGTCATCAGCGCGGCTACTGACGCGGCCACTTACAAGCGCCTCTATTCGGATTTCACTTCGGAAAATCCATTGTGGAACGAAATTCCGTCGTCCACCGGCGACGTTTACGAGTGGGATGAAAGCTCTACCTACATTCAGGAGCCTCCGTTCTTCGAGAATTTCGGGATGAAGCCGGGCGTGATCGCGGACATCACCGGGGCGCGCCCGCTCGGCGTCTTCGGCGACTCGGTGACGACCGATCACATCAGCCCCGCCGGTTCGATCAAAGCGAGCTCGCCGGCCGGGAAGTACCTGGTCGAAAACGGCGTCGAAGTGGCCGATTTCAACAGCTACGGCTCGCGCCGCGGCAACGACCGCGTCATGACGCGCGGCACGTTCGCCAACGTGCGCATCAGGAACCTGATGGTCCCCGGCGTGGAAGGCGGCGTGACGAAGCATTATCCGGACGGCGAGCAGATGAGCATATACGACGCCTCGATGAAGTATCAGTCGGAAGGGACGCCGCTAGTCGTAATCGCCGGCCAGGAATACGGCACAGGCAGCTCGCGCGATTGGGCGGCGAAGGGGACCAGGCTATTGGGCGTGCGCGCGGTCGTCGCCCAGAGCTTCGAGCGCATCCATCGCAGCAACCTGGTCGGAATGGGCGTGCTGCCGCTGCAATTCAAGGAAGGCGTCAATGCGCAATCGCTCAAACTGGACGGTTCTGAAACCTTCGACGTCACCGGACTCGACGGCGGGATCAAACCTCAGCAGGACGTCACGCTGGTCATACATCGCGCGAACGGCGCCAAAGAAGAAGTCCCGGTGAAACTGCGCATCGATACGCCGATCGAAATTGACTATTATCAGCACGGCGGCATCCTGCCTTATGTACTGAGGCAATTGATAACCCAGGCATGAAATAGGGCAGATAAGACAAATAGGACAGATAGGACACACAAATAAATCCTATCCGTCCTATTTGTCCTATCTGCCCTTACATCACCTGGCGCACGAGCGAAATCGCTTTCGGGCGGGCGCGAGGCCTGGGCGTCTGGTTCTTTGTGACGCTGATCGCGATCCTCTCCACTTGTGGGTGGATGTGGATGTTGTCTCGCAGACATTGAATGAGCGCTCGTTACGAAACAACATCACTATTGCATGTAGCGCTGATCGAGCCGGAAATTCCGCCTAACACCGGCAACATCGCCCGCCTCTGCGGCGCGTCCTTCACGCCTCTGCACCTGGTCGGAAAACTCGGCTTCCGCACCGACGAAAAAGCCGTCCGCCGCGCCGGACTCGATTATTGGGACGATGTAGAGATTCATTACCACCGCGATATCGAAGCTCTCTATAAATCCCTGCCTGATTGCCGCTTCCTCTATTTCTCGACCAAAGCCGAACGCGCCTACGCCGATTGGCGATATCAGCCGAACGACTGCCTGGTCTTCGGGCGGGAAACGCGCGGACTGCCCGAAGAATTATTGAGCGCGAACAGTGATCGCTGTTTGCGAATCCCTATGCCCAACAAAAGAATCCGCTCGCTCAACCTGGCCACATCCGTCGGAATAGTTCTGTATGAGGCTCTGAGACAACTCGATCTTGACCAACCTGTGACAACGCTCTAGACTGCGCACCTTTATCAAATGAATGGGCCGCGCAAATTGAACAGGAGGATCGAATGTCCAGAAGAGACGATTTGCATTTTCCCGTGAGAAGAGCGCTGGAAAAAGAAAGTTGGGAGATTACGGATGATCCACTCATCCTCTTTCTCAAGAACGCGCAATTGAAAACCGACCTTGGTTTGGAGCGGCATTTTGCGGCGGAGAATAGTGGAAGGAAGATCGCTGTCGAGGTCAAGGATTTTGACAGCGCTTCGTTGGCGAGCGATTTGCAAAAAATGATGGGACAAATCCAACTCTACCAATGGGCGCTTGATGAACAGGAACCCGATCGTGAGCTCTATCTGGCGATCAGCATGGTGGTATATGATGAGCGCATACGAGGTCGAGATTCGTTGTTCAGAACCGTGGTTGAACGAATCAAAATCAACTTAATGGTAGTTGATGTGGAACAGGAGGTGATTTTGCAATGGATCAAGCAATAAGTTATGCGGAGATTCTGACGCGAGTGGTAAGAGCGGAAGGTAAATATCAGCCAAAACATGGCCCTGCGATTGTTTCCGTATGCGACCAGGAAACCGGCCAATTCATGCTTGTTGCTGTCGGATGGCAAAACGGGCGGCACTTTGACAGCATTCTCTTCCATGCGCAGCTTGTGGACGGGGTAGTCACCATCGAAACCGATATGACCGAAGAAGGGTTGAAGCCGTTGTTAATTGAAGCGGGAATCCGTGAGGAAGACATCCAATCTATTTCATTCCGAGCTCAACAGGAGAACGATCAGATTGCCGCATGATGAAAGGCTGATTCTGGAATGGATCACACAATGAATTACGCGGATATCCTCACGCGAGTCATACATGAAGAAGGGAAGTATCAACCCAGCTTTCAACCGAAACTGAAGGTTGTTTCAGCTTGTGACCGGGAGACGGGACAGTTCCTGCTGATCTGGGTTGGCTGTGATAAGGAACGATGGGTTCACAGCATTCTCTTCCATGCTCAACTGATTGACGGCAAGGTGATCATTGAAAAAGATTTGACCGAGGAAGGACTGAAGCCGCTGTTGATCGAAGAGGGAATTCCCGAAGAGGCTTTCTTATCGGAACGTGACCGCGATGAAGCCAGGCAGATTGCCGCCTGATTAGGGTTTTGGCTCGGTGATCAGCACAATGTCGTTCACTATCTTTCCGCGCGAGCAGGCCAGTTTTTTGCCGTCCCTGGACCAGTCGAACCAGTGTATTTGATCGGAAATGAAGTCCGTCAACTGATGCGGCGCGGCGCCGTCCAGCGGCAGGAACCAGACGTTTGAAGCTCCGTCGCGGGTCGCGACGAAAGTGACGCCTTTTCCGTCCGGCATCCATCGGATCGGGATCGGAGTGTCGGCGTTCCCGGGAACGTCGAAGACTTTTTCGGGATTGCCGCCGGTGATTGGAATAATCGCGATCTGCCAGTTGGCTTCGGGTTCAGCGCGATACCAGCAGGCGATCTTTTGTCCGTCCGGAGAGACGTCGGGCCAGGTCGAAAGCTTGTCGGTCAATTGCGTGGGCTCTCCGCCGTCGATCGAGACTTTCCATAAAGTGTGTTTGATCGATCCGGTCGAGGCATAGATGATCCATTTGCCGTCGGCCGAAATCTCCGGGAATTCCTCGCTCAGGCCGCCGGTCAGTTGCTTCTGTTCGCCGGAGGCCAGGTCGTAGCGGTAGATATGTGAATTGCCCGAGCGCGTCGAGACAAAGACGATGTAACGCCCGTCGGGAGTGACCGCCGGATAACGGTCTATGCGAGTATCGATCGTCGTCAGTTGTTTCTGGTTCTTGCCGTTCTGATCCATCAGCCAGATGTCCTGGCTGCCGTTGGCGCGAGAGACGTAAACCACTCGTCCGTCAGGCGTCCACGTCACACCGCCCATGCCGTTGTACTGTCCCACGCCGTCGGTGATCTGCTGGCCGCGCGCCGGGGTGGGGCCGTCGTTGGCCGTGGAGATCCAGACGTTGACGTAGGCGTCCGATTGAGCCGCGATCAGGGCCCTCGAATCGTCAGTCAGGGTCAGGTCCACATAGTTGTTCAGGTCGTTGGTTATCCTTTGCGCAACGCCATTCGGGTAGGGGAGAAACCAGATCTGGCCCAGCGTCGAGCCTCGTTCCACCGCGGTGAAAATCAACCCGCGGCCAGTTGGCGAACCGTTGCGCGCCCAGGCGATGCGCCCCACAGTCGGCCATCGTCGCGCCGAGATCGGCTTTTCCTTCCCGTCTTCCACACTGATTTCGGCGACGTACATGTGACGCACGCCTGTGTTGGAGCCCGCGGCGGTCGCGATGATTTTGCCGTCCGGCGACCAGACCGGGCCGCCGATCCAGAAGAAGTCCGCGCCTTTGCGGGATGCGAGTTTGCGCTCATTCCCGCCGTCAACGTCGGCTATGATCAATGCGTCTTCGTCCTGCCCCCGATAACGCCGCACGAAGGTCAGTCGTTTGTTGTCTGGCGAAACGGCGACCGGGCTGTCGATGCCCCTCAATATGCTTTTCGAAACGCCGCCGAGCGCCGGGACCTTAAACAACGTCCGAATCGTGTTGTTTTGCTCCTGGACGACGCAATAGATGTGGGCGCCGTCGGGCGAGAAGGTCAGTCCATAATAAGTGACTTCGGCCGGAGGGACGATCTCTATGTTATTCGATTCGGCGACCTGCCGGACGATCAGACTCTGTTTTCCGGCTTCACTCAGGACGTGCACGACGTATTTGCCGTCGGGCGAGATGGCCGCGCGCGTGACTCTGCCGCTGGATGTAAACCTGCGCACCTGCATTGATCGAAACGGCGGCTGTGGGCTCCATTTCAATGCGAGGTAACGATAGAAGCCGTAGAATCCGAAGCCGAGCGCGGCGAGCAATATCAGCGAGAACGCGGCGTATCGTGGCCTGCTGAACAGGACTGAAACGAGGCCTCTCATCGCGCCCTTTAAATTGAATAATGATCTGGTCGTGAATGAGATTGCGAACTGGCCTGTTCCGAGGTCGAATTCCTCAGTCGATTTGCCGCTCAATGTCTCGCGCGTCTCGTGGCCGGTAGCCTCAAGGTCGGGGCCGACGAGCCCTCGCGATTTTTCCAACTCCTGCTCGACGCGCAATCGGCTCCGC
This sequence comes from Blastocatellia bacterium, assembly GCA_036274535.1. GTDB lineage: Bacteria > Acidobacteriota > Blastocatellia > RBC074 > RBC074 > JAJVID01. The sequence continues at coordinate 407 of DASUFM010000033.1, read as the reverse complement.
AATCGGCGCAGGTCGTTGAGCATTTCTTTCGAGGACTGGTAACGCTCTTCGCGGTCTTTTACCAGCGCCTTAGCGACTATCCATTCGAGCACTTCCGGAACATCGGGCTGGAAATGGGATAGCGGCGGGGGATCGACATTGAGAATCGAGTTGACGATGTCGCGGCTCCTGGCGCCGGTGAAAGGCGCGCGACGGGCGATCATTTCATAAAGCACGATGCCGAAGCTGAATATGTCGGTGCGCGCGTCGACACGCAGCCCGCGGGCTTGTTCGGGCGACATATACTGCGCCGTGCCCATCACGACGCCGGGCACGGTCTCGTTCGACGCGCCGGCCCTGCCTGGAGGACTTGTGGCGAAGGGGTCATTGGTCTCCAGATCGTCCTCGCCATCCAGAATGAGATCCGC
>DASUFM010000032.1:0-7348 GCA_036274535.1 Blastocatellia bacterium | reverse complement strand
TGCCGATGCTTTCCATGCGCTGCGCGCGCAGGAACTGCGCTTCGAGACGTTTCTTTTCACTGATATCGCGGATGATGGCGGTGAACAGCTTATGGCCGTCGGCGTCAATTTGCGAGATCGAAGCCTCAATCGGGAACTCCTCGCCGTCGGACCGCAGGCCGTAAAGGGCGCCCACGCTTCCCATCGCCCGCTGCGTCACATTCGTTTCGCCGAAGACCTGGATGTGCCCGCGATGCGCCTCGCGGAACCGCTCAGGAATCAATCGATCCAGTTTTTCGCCCAGAGCATCGGCGGCCGTGCAGCGGAACATCCTCTCGGCCGCCGCGTTGAAAAGCACGACGCGCTGATCCTGATCAACGGTGATGATGGCGTCCATGGCCGAAGCCAAAATGCCGGCGAGTTTCGCCTCGCTCAATCGCAGCGAAGCCGCGATCTGCGACTGATATTGATCTTCGCCGGCCTGCGGCGCAACAGTTGGTTCCGTAGTCGTCATAGTTTTTTCTAGGAAATGACATTGAGTCTTTCCCGGCAAGTTTATAACAAAAAAACCTGCTGAAGCCCATGGCGACAAAGAACCACTCACCACTCCTCGGCCATGCCGGTCACATCCTCCACCTTGATGCGGAAAACTATGGTTCCTGAGCTTCCCTTGACCAACTGTGATTCGACCGGCGTCAGGTGAGGCAACCGGCTGTAGAGCCTGGTCAGTACGTTCTCCCGCGTCTCCTCGTTGGAAATTTCCTCGAAAGTTCCATAGGCGATCACACTGCGCCAGTTGTATGAATCCTGGATCTCATCCACCTGCAGGCAGGCGCGTGGGTTGTCGCGCAGCGCATCCACTTTTTTGCCGGGCAGCGCATGAATGTAGATGTACTTTCCGTCAAAGAAGTAATTCACCGGCACGACATATGGCCAGCCTGCGGCGATACAACCGAGCCTTCCCAAACTCCCTTCGCTCAGGATCGCCCGCGCGTCAGTCTCTCCAATTTTGCCGATATTTATCGTGGAGCCTTTGTGCATTCCGGTCGCGCTCGATTGCGATCCGCCCGCGCCCGTGGGTTTGCCGATATTCATTGTTCCACCTCCTGCCATCTTTAAACCGCAATGCCTGTGCCGGGCTCAGGCGCCACAATTTCCAAATTGTCCAACTATCAGGGATACGAAGTGTGGCCGTGTTGGGGAAAATTACCAAAGCCGGAGTTGAAAAATCCGCAGGTTAATGAGATTAGAGAAACCCCTTGCGCGATCGCGCCGACTCGGCAAAAATGCGACAGGACGCTTAAGATGCGCTACGGCGCCCGTGCCCCCTTTCCTTTATCAGACCTTACTTCGACTTTGTCCTTTTTGTGGCGCTGGCGCTTGCGCCAACGCCACAAAAGGACAAATTACAGTGTGAGCAGCACAGGACTTTTAGCTGTCGGCACTTATCAGAAATTGATCACCTATGAAGCCAAATAATTCATCGGGCATAAATATCGGCGCTCGCATTCGACAGCGCGTTTTTTTGATTGGCGCCGCGCTGGCTCTCTTCAGCGCGGCCGCAATCGCGGCAGGCGGCCGTCAAGATACTCCAAAGCAGCAACCGGCGCAGCAGCAGCCGGTAATGCAGCAGCCGGCGCAGCAGCAGCCGGCTACGGCGAAGCCTGAATCCGGCCCCGCAAAGCCCATCGGCCCAGTCATCACGCCCATCCCCTTTGGAATGATGAACGGCGATGACGTTTATAACGCCTCCGGAGTGGTTCCGCTCACCAGCTCCAGGTTTCTCTTTTGCGACAACAACAGCAACGATTCGCTTTTCGAGCTCATTATCGGGGAGAACGGTCAGAGGGTGGGCCCGTTGATCAGGCGTCCATTACAAGGGCTTCCACCCGGCTCCATTGACGATATGGAAGCAATGACGGTCGTAGAAGAGAAAGAGCGCCGGTTCATCTTTGTCACGTCGTCGCTCGGCGCCAAGAAACCCAAAGAAGTTGGACAACCGCTGAGAATTCCGCCGAGCGGACTGCTCCGCGTGACTGTCGGTTCCGACGACGGGTTGTCGGCTGAAAATATGCCCGGGTTTCGTGATTGGTTCATCAAAAACTCGCCAATCGCCGCTGAGGCGGCCGACCGCACCCCCGACGAGGGTGGGTTGAACATCGAAGGTCTCGCCTGGGACCACGAACGTCACGCGCTGTTATTCGGATTGCGCACTCCGTTGTTGGACAACATTCCTGTCGTGATTCCGGTGAAAGTGAAGGATCTGGACGGAGATTGGACTACCGACAACCTGAAGATGGAAGCGCCTATACAGATCATGCTGGAGCCGGATGAGGCCGCGAGGGGAATCCGCAGCATCGAATACGTCCACAGCCTTCACGCATTCCTGCTGGTTATCGGCAAAGCCATCAGCGGACAAAAGGCGCCCTTCGCGCTTTATGAGTGGAAGGGAGGGAAGCGAGGGAAGACACATCGATTAGACGTTTCGTTCGCCGATAAGATGAAGCCGGAAGGTCTGACGAGCGTAATAATCGCCGGCAAACCGGCGCTCCTGTTCACCGATGACGGAGGCGGTTTTCAGGTGTTTTGGCTCGATCAATTGCGGCCCTGACGACGCTTAAAATAGAGGCAAAAAACAGGGGACGGAAAATTGGATGCGATTTTCCGTCCCCTGTTTTTTTGCCTGGCGCCTCCGATTTGAAACAGCGTTCTCACCCATCATAGTGGGATATTTACCCAATCGCTGTGGAATATTCCACACCAGTAATCCCACATGCCGGATCAGAGTCTCTCCATGAGGTCGTCGAAATAGTCGGCCTGTAAGTTGCAACAGGCAGCGATGCAGGAATTCACAGGCGTTTGTAGTTCCGCCTTCAGACGGTGGCGGTCATGCAACGCCATGAAACGATGATAGTGGGCAGTGGTAGGAGGATGATCGATGGAAAGCATGAAAGCTGAGGACAGGGCCGATCGTGGCGAGGCGATGGCAAAGGCGATCGTAATCTGCGAATGGGATGCCGATACGTTCCATCGCCGCGTGCTGGAACATGGCTTAAAAGGTTATGCGGTGCGGCGGGAAAGTTATCGCGTCACGCCGGAGATGAATCCGGAGACAGGGCAGATAGTCCATTTGCACACGGTTGAGATGTATCTGGTCGATGCGGGGCCTGACAGGAATTGAAGGCGGACAGACAGAATCTTATAGGTCTCTGACAGAACGGAACAGTGATTGCGCTGCTGACGGCGTGTGGAGCGGAATGGCGGTTGATTCCCTTGAATTTTATCCACAAGCGGCGGGGCAAAATTCCGCGCCCCTGTTGAAATGCTGAAAAATCACGCAATTCCGAATGATTAACGCGACTGTTTGAGCAAGGAGCAGTTTATGCGAACTCTGAAGATAGGCATGGTAATAACCTTTATTCTAGCGGCGATGACGCCCGTGATCTCTACCCGGGTCGCGGCGTTGACCGCGACGTTGGACCAGAGCAAGTCTCGCCAGGAGAAACCCGACAAGAAAAAAGACAATGGCGCCCAGCCCGTAGACGCAAGCCTTTATGTCGGCGGCGAATCCTGCGCCGAATGCCACGCCGCTGAAGCGACTCATTACGCGCTGACCGCACACAGCAAAACAAATGTCGGAAACACCCCCGTCGACAAAAAAAGCTGTGAAGCCTGTCACGGCCCGGCTCGCAATCACGTGGACTTTTATCTGGGCATTCAAAAACTGAACGAGGCCGGCAAAGAAGATGAGGCGACCGCCCTGATGAACGACACCGCAAAGGCCGCCGCCGCCAAAATGCTCTCGTTCAAGGAAATGTCTTCGGCCGAGGCTTCTGCCAGTTGTCTGAAATGCCACGAAGGCGAGCAGGGCCGCAGCGAGGAGCGGTTCAATTTCCGCCGCAGCGAGCATTTCCGCCACGGCGTTTCCTGCATCGATTGCCACTCCTCGCACGCCCCCAAGCGAACCGAGTTTCTGTTGAAGGCTTCGGAGCCGAACATGTGCTACCAGTGCCACGCCGACCAGAAAGCATCGTTCGCCAAACCGTTCCACCACAAAGTCCCCGAAGGCGGCATGAAATGCTCCGATTGCCACAACCAGCACGGCGGATTCATGAGCAAGTCGCTGCGCAATTCCGCGGGCGGCGATTCGACCTGCGTCAAATGTCACGCCGATAAACAGGGGCCGTTCATTTACGAGCACGCTCCGGTCAAAGTCGAAGGCTGCCAGGTCTGCCACACGCCGCACGGCTCGACCAATGCGAAATTGCTGACGCGCAACATCGTCAAATTCCTCTGTCTGGAATGCCATTCGAACGCTCCCGGCATTCCCGACACGGATGGTACAGGGATCGGGACGGGCACGCCGTCTTTCCACGACATCAATAACCCGCGCTACGCGAACTGCACCACCTGTCACTTTGAAATCCACGGATCGAACAAAGACCCATTCTTCCGCTGAACGATTGCCTGGGAGCGCAGGCATCCATGCCTGCTGGCAGCGCCGTAAAGCGCGATACGACGCAGGCAGGGATGCCTGCGCTCCCGGGACTGAGGAGCTTTAAAATGAAGAAAAGAAATCAATCAATCATCCAAGAGTTCATCCGGCAGTTCATTCGGCAGTTCGTCCGGCAGTTCACCCGGACTCTGGCGGGAGCGGTTACCTGGGCCTTGCTGCTCACCTTCGGCGCAGTCACCTTCGCGCAAAGCAGCGTCGAGAAGGGCGAGACCAGCCAACAGGCCAGAGAGCCCGAAAGTGAACTGGATCGCGCCCGCGCCATCGTCACAAAACCTGGCGAAAACAAACCCGCCAAAACGGAGACGGGGCGCGTGTGGGGCGTCTATTCGACGACGACCACATTTGAAATCGGCCATCGCTTCGTGGATACCGACGGCAGCTTTGGGCGTTATCTCTCGGACGTCAACGTGCGCGACGGTTTCCGGCTGCTCGAATATTCGACCGACATGCGCGCCCGGCCCGGCGCCGGACTGCTCTTCGATTTCCTGAAGGCGGACGTCTCGAACGCCGGCGGAGATCAAAGCCAGACATTCTCGCTGCGAATGGACAAGACGCGCGCGTATCGCTTCGACGGCAATGTGCGGCGGTTCAATTACTACCGCTCGCCGGGGCCGAATTTCGCGCTCGGTCTGCGCGATTACGATTTGCGCCAGCAGATTTCGGACTTCAACCTGAAACTCTTCCCGCAGCGCGCCATACGCGTCAACGCCGGTTACGGCCGCAGCGTGGCCAAAGGCCGTTACAATCCGAGCTACAGCTTCGAACGCGACATGTTCCAACTTCAGGGCCAGACGCGATGGGAAGCGAACGATTACCGGCTCGGAATGGACGCGAGTTATCACAAGTGGGATTTCGGAGTCGAACAACTCTACCGCAACTTCCGCAACGACCCGACGATCACTTCGACGCCCGGCGTCAACCTGGGCGTCAACCTGACAGACGCCGGAAAGATCAGTTTCCTGGATCGCGACACGCCGCTGCGTTCGCGCGCCCTGGTGACCAGAGCCAGCGTTAAAGGTTCGGTCGGCGACAGGCTGCATCTCGTTCTTCGCGGTTTGCACGACGACGAAAGGATGAAGGCGCCTTACCTGGAAACTTCGCAGGGAACGGCCAGCAACAACGCCAACATCATCTCGCGCGTTCTGACCGGCGACGGGGTCGTCAAAAGGCCCGGCGCGGTCGTCGACGCGGGAGCGACGTTCGACATCAACAGGAATTTCTCGATCAACGATTCGCTGCGCTACACCTCGTTCCGGATCCTGGGAGACGTGACCACGCTTCAACCCAGCGTGCAGCGGACGGGAACGGCCGCGCCTCAGACGATCATCACGACGACCGCCGGCGACAGGCTTACGAAATGGGAATCATACTGGAACACGCTTTCGCTGGACGCGAACTTCGGCAGGAAGTTTTCGGCCAACCTCGGCTGGCGCGCGATGTGGCGCGAGGTCAGGCTGGATGGTAACTACGTCTCGAAGGCCTCGAACTCTCCCAACCCCACAACGCTGGCCGATGATGAAAGCGAGTCGGTCACAACGCATGCCTTCGTCGGCGGGTTCCGCGTTCGCCCGGCTGAGAGGTTCAGCTTTATCTTCGACGTGGAGCATGGGACGAATAACAACGCGTTCGTGCGAATCAACCCGCTCGAATTCACCCGGTTCCGCACGCGGGCGCAAGTTCATCTCACTGAAAAGCTGTCGCTCGTCGGCGCCTTTACCTCGACCGACCGTCTCAACCCGACCCCGCAGGTCGAGAATGAATCGGACGCCAGAAGCTACACAGCGTCGGTCAGTTGGGAGCCGAAGTCCCGCCTTTACGTGGAAGCCGGATATGATTACCACGACCTGTTTTCGACGGCCAACATCCGATATTTCACGGGCGGCAAGGAGTTTCGCGGGAATTCGCTTTATTACGCGCGGCTCAACACGGTATACGCCAACACTCGATTCGGGCTGACCAACCGCCTGGACCTGCTGATGGTTTATTACTACGTCATGGACCGCGGCGCGCCGCGGGTCGTGATCGGGCCGAACGACCTGGTCTCGGCCTACCCGCTGCGAAGACACAACCCGGAGGCGCGGCTGGCTTACAGGTTCAGCAATAACGTAACCGGCAACATCTCTTATCGTCATTACAGCTATAACGAACAGGAATTCGGCGTTCAGGATTACAGAGCGAATATCCTGACGACGAGTTTGCGCTTCACTTTCTAACAACTCTGACCGCGCCGCGGGCGTAAGCAAGCGGTCAAATCATCGGTCGGCCGTTTGCTTAGGCGCGCGGCGCAGTACCGATTCATCGAAGGGAAAAACGTCAATGACTTCATTCGCCAGAAAAACAGTGGCCGCGACATTCGCCACGGCGGTTTTGACACTCTCGATTTCCACGCTTGGGCCGTCGCGTTCCGCGCTGGCCTTTCAGAGCGTGAAAAGCCTCTACGCGTCGAAATGCGCGGTCTGCCACGGTAATGACGGCACGGCCAACACGGCCAAAGGAAAAGAACTGAAGACCCGCAGTTTCAAATCTGATGAGTTTAAGAAGATGCCGGACGCCAAAGCGCTGGAAGTTATGATGAAAGGCAAGGGCAAAATGGAAGGATACGAAAAGACGCTCGGCAAGGAGAAACTGGAGCAATTGCTCGCCTACTGCCGCGAACTGTCGAATAAGTAGAACCGAAAGCGGGCAGCGGGCATTTCGATAGCCCATCCACTGCCCACTGTTTCCTGCCGCGCGTTAATGGTGTTTGATTATTAAATGCAACCACAGTGGGACAATTTAAATGTGTCCCACCAATCAGCCGGTGAGAAGTGGGACACATTTAAATTGTCCCACCTCATTTCAATGACTGATTGT
>DASUFM010000031.1:0-2261 GCA_036274535.1 Blastocatellia bacterium | reverse complement strand
CGTGACATCCAGATCGCGCAAAGCCGCATCGAGCAGGCAAGAGCGAAACTTGCCGAAATCGACGCGCAGATCGAATTCACGGAGATCCGCAGCGCCTTTGCCGGCGTCATTACCGAGCAGATGATGTATACGGGCGATATGGCGAAGCCCGACGCGCCGATCTTCACCGTCATGGATTTGTCGGTCGCCATCGCGCGCGCGCAACTGCCTGAAGCCGATGGCGGCAAAGTTCGACAAGGCCAGGCGTGCAAATTTACTCCAGCCGATGCGCGGGATGCTTCGTTGTCGGGCCGAATTTCGGTTCTTAATCAGGCGGTTGATCCCCAGCGGCGCACCGTCGAGGCGTGGTGCGAGATTCCGAACCCGCAACGCGGATTGCGAGCCGGCGTTTTCGGTTCACTGATCATTACGACTGGCGCTGCTTCGCAGAGCGTCGCCGTGCCGGTCAGCGCCGTGCAGTTCGCCGAAGGCTCGAAGAAAGGCGTGGTGATGATCGTTGACGATAAACTCATCGCGCATCGGAAAGAGGTCGAGACCGGAGAAGTGGTCGAAGGCAAAGCAAGAATCGTCGGCGGCTTGAATGGCGGCGAGACGATCATCATCGAGGGCGGCTACGGCCTGCCCGACGGCGTCGAAGTGCGCGTGGCGAAGGGGGAAGGCCAATGACCGGCCGCCTCGCCAAGTTTGTTGACGTTAACGGCCGCGCGCTGGTGTTGGTCTTTTTGAGTTTTGCGCTGGCCGGCTTCTTCTTCATCTTCCGCACGCCGATCGCGCTCTTTCCGCACTGCGGTCTTCTTTCGCGCCCTGGCTTTGACTCTGGTGACGGCGCTGCTGGCGTCGCTCTTTCTGGCGATCTTCTTCACGCCGGCGCTGGCGCGCGTGTTGTTCAAGCCGCGCGAAGGGGCGGCCGATACAAACATTGAGAACGCCGAGCAGGCCGGTGAAGGCCGCATCCTGCGCTGGCTGACGGCGCGGTATGAGACGGCTTTGCGCTGGTCGCTGAATCACGCGCGCCTGATGATCCTTGCTTCGTTTGTCGTGGTAGGGGCGATGGCCTGGCTCTATTTCAATGTCGGGAGTGGTTTCCTGCCTGAAATAGACGAAGGCGCGTTCGTGCTCGATTACAAGATGCCGGAAGGGACGGCGCTCGAAGAGAGCAGCCGCGTATTGCGCCACATCGAGCATATCCTGCGGGAGACGCCGGAGATCGAGAGCTACTCGCTGCGGCTCGGCGCGCGGCTGGCGCTGGCGACCGCCGAACCGAACTTCGGCGACTTTCTGATCAAACTTAAACGGAATCGCGGGCGTTCGTCCGAAGAGGTCATCGAAGAGTTGCGCCGCAAAGTGGCGGCGAGCGAGCCGGTGATCGAAGTCGAATTCCCGCACATTCTTGAAGACCTGATCTCCGACTTGATGGCGTCGCCCGAGCCGATCGAGATCAAGATCTTTCATCCGGATGACGCTACCTACCGCGAGACGGCGAAACAGGTCGCCGAATGGCTGCCGAAAGTGAAAGGCGTTGTTGACATCGCCAATCGCACGACCGAAATCGGCCCGGCGCGCAATTTCCGCGTCAATCTGGAAAAAGCCGGACTGGCGGGCTTCGGCGCGCAGGACGTGCTCAATCTGCAGGCCGCGATGCTCGACGGTGAAGTCGCTTCCAACATGATCAACGGCGCCAGGATGATCGGCATCCGCGTGCGCTACCCGTCGGAATTCCGCTCAAGCTTGGACAAGCTGAAAGGGCTGCTGCTGACCTCGCCTACCGGCGTCACAGTACCGCTTTCGAGCGTCGCCGACTTGGAAACCGACGAGACGACATATGAGATCCGGCGCGACAACCTGCGTAACTTCTCAGCCGTCACCGCGCGGCTGGAGGGCCGTGACCTCGGTTCGGCGGTGGATGAGATCAAGCGGCGATTGCCGAAGGAAGTCAATCTCCCGCCCGGAACCGACGTCGAATTCGGAGGGCAGTACCTGATTCAACAAGAGTCGTTTCAAGGATTGACCATCGTGCTGCTGATGTCCATCCTGCTGATCTTCATCATTCTCGTTTTTGAATTCCGCTCCTTCTCGCACCCGATCGCGATTCTGGTAGCGACGATCCTGTGCGGCTTCGGCGCGCTGCTGGCATTGTATTTGACGAAGACCAGCCTGAATATTTCGTCGTTTATGGGCGCGATTATGGTCATCGGCATCGTGCATAAGAACGGCATTCTAATGCTCGATTCCGAACAGCATTTCACCGCGCAGGGACTGGG
>DASUFM010000030.1:0-4533 GCA_036274535.1 Blastocatellia bacterium | reverse complement strand
ATCCTCCGCAAATACCAGCCTCCGGCGTTTCTTACAAATCAAGCGATAACAACCATTGAATAGTTGGAAAATATTGGCACGCGACTTGGTGATAAGACCTATAGGTCCTATAGGACTTATAGGACCTATAGGCTCTATTTTTTGAGGAGGGATTATGCAAACACTATGGCAAAACCTGCGCTACGGCGCGCGGATGTTGATAAAGAAACCCGGTTTCACGTTGATTGCGATAATCTCGCTGGCCCTGGGCGTCGGCGCGAACACGGCGATCTTCAGCGTAGTCAACACCGCATTGTTGCGGCCGTTGCCGGTCGAAGACCCTGATGCTCTGGTCGGTCTTTATCGCAAGATTCCTCAGGACCCGAATTACAACCGCTTCTCTTATCCGAACTACGTTGACGTGCGCGACCGCAATCAAGTGTTCGAGAGTCTGGCCGCATATTACTTCACGCAGTTCAACCTGAGCGGCGGAGGGCAGACCGAGCGAGTGTACGGCAAGGTTGTCAGCGGCAATTATTTTTCCATGCTGGGCGTGAAAATGAATCAGGGGCGGGCTTTTTTGCCCGAAGAAGATCGCGCGCCGAACGCCAATCCGGTTGTGGTGATCAGTTACGGCTTATGGCAGCGGCGGTTCGGAGGCGATCCGTCTCTGATCGGCAAGACGATCACTCTCAACAGCTACAGTTTTACTGTCATAGGCGTCGCGCCGCCTCAGTTTCAGGGGGCCGAACTGGGGATGGTTCCCGATGTGTTCACGCCGACGATGATGCAATCGCGCGCGATGCCGGGGCGTAACTGGCTCGAAGGCCGCGGTATCGGTTGGCTCCGCGTGATCGGACGCCTCAAACCCGGTGTCAGCGTCGAGCAGGCGCGATCCGAGATGAGCGCGCTCGGCGATCAAATAAGGGCCGAACACCCCAAGGTCAACGACACTTTCGGCATCGCGGTGTACAGGACTTCGGCATCCACCCACAGTTCCGCGACATGGCGCGCAAATTTCTGCTCATCCTGATGGCTGTGGTCGCGCTCGTATTGCTGATCGCTTGCGCGAATGTCGCCAACCTGTCGCTGGCGCGCGCGGCGGAGCGCCAGCAGGAGATAGGCGTACGGCTGGCGCTTGGCGCCGGGCGGTTGCGTTTGATCGGTCAGTTGTTGACTGAAAGTATGTTGGTGGCGGTGTTGGGAGGCGCCGCGGGATTAGTGATTGCGCCGTGGCTCATAGCGGCGTTGGGCTTCGCTTTGGCGCAGGCCAACCCGATGCCTTCGCCGGTCGAATTTCATCTCGACTGGCGTGTGCTCGCGTTCACGGCAACGGTGGCGGTCCTGACCGGATTAATCTTCGGCCTTGCGCCCGCGATCAGCGCGGCGCGAACCGACCTGATGAAGATCATCAAGGGTGATACGGCGGGACGATCGTCAGTCAGGACGCGTCTGCGCTCAATCTTCGTAGGCGCGCAGGTGGCGTTGTCGCTCGCGCTGCTGGTCGCCGCCGGCTTGTTCATACGCAGCTTGCAGAGCGCGCAGCGGATTGATGTCGGCTTCGATAGCGAAAGCCAATTGCTTCTGAGGTTCGACCTGGGACTGCAAGGTTATAACGAGGAGCGTGGACGCGCGTTTCAACGGCAACTGGAGCGGCGCGTAGCCGCATTGCCCGGCGTGCAATCGGTGACATTCGCCGGCGTCGAAGCGCTCGGAATGGGCGCCGATCAGGACACCGGCATTGTGATTGACGGCTACACGCCGCCGGACGGCCTGCAAGGCGTGACGATCAATTACAACGTCGTCGGCGCGAATTACTTTCAAACGATGAACATCCCGCTCGTTCAGGGGCGAGACTTCGGCGCGCAGGACCACGAAAAAGCCCCCCCGGTGGTGATCATCAATGAGACGGCGGCGCGCCGCTTCTGGCCGAATCAGCCGGCGGTGGGCAAGCGCGTGCGACATGGCTCGCGCGGCCCCGAGGCCGAAGTCATCGGCGTCGCGCGAGACAGTAAATACATCACGCTCGGCGAAGGGCCGATGCCCTATCTCTATATGCCGATGTCGCAGAACTATCTTTCATCGGCGACGCTGCAAGCGCGCGTCTCCGGCGACCCGTCGCGGCTGATCGGCGCCGCGCAGCTTGAGGTTCATGCCCTGGATAAAGACCTGCCGGTCTTCGGCGTGAAGACGATGAGACAAAACCTGCGGGGCGCGTTGATGGCGCCGGGGCTTGCGGCGGCGCTGCTGGGCGCTTTCGGAGCCGTGGCCATGCTGCTTGCGGCCGTGGGCATCTATGGCGTCGTCTCTTACGCTGTAACCCGCCGCACGCGCGAGTTCGGCCTGCGGATGGCTTTGGGCGCGCAAGCGCGCAATGTCGCCTGGCTGGCGTTGCGTGGGGGGATGACGCCTGTGTGGATCGGAATGGCGATCGGCCTGGCCGCGTCGCTGGCGCTGACGCGGTTATTGGAGAGCTTCCTTTACGGCGTGAGCGCCTATGATCCGCTGGCTTACGCTGCGGCGGCCGTCCTGCTTGTGACAGGCGCTCTACTGGCCAGTTTTATCCCGGCGAGGCGCGCGACGAAAGTCGATCCGATGGTCGCGCTCAGGCGCGAATAAAATGAAGCCTATAGGGCAATGAGGTAAAGTTTGGTAATCGGCGGCGCCTTTCATTGCTCATTGCGCATTGCCAATTGAATCGCAGGGGCAGGATTGGATAAGAACCTCTCTGCGAAACAATGGGCAGCGGGCAATGGGCAATTGGCAATGTCTGCGCGCTAACTTCACTTCATTGGCCTATAGGGTCTATAAGACCCATAGGCCTTATTCATGACGTTCCGGACAATATTTTGCGCTCCTCCGATTGCGCCATGACGTAATTATATGGGCGGACGACCCCGAACGACTTTCCGAATGCAAAGGAGCGATCACTTATGAGAAACAAAAGCCGTATGACCATTGGGCTTCTTCTTCTTAGCTGTTGCCTGGCGCTCAGTCTTACTGTTCAGGCGCAGACCGTTGAAAAGCGTGAGGCGGAAATCAGGACGACACAAAGTCTTGAATTCGGCGCCAATGGGACGATTCAGATCGTGGATTCTTTCGGCACGGTCAAAGTCGAGGGCTGGGACAAGGAAGAGGTCGAGTTGACTGTCACGAAGCGCACTCAGAAGAAATACGAGCCGAAAGACATTGCCAAAGCCGAGAAGGATCTGGAACGGTTCAAAATCACGATGGAATCTGTGGGAGAGACATCGATGCTGGTAATCAACACCAGTTATCCGTCGTGGACACCCGCGCGAATGTTCCGCGGCAAGACCAATCTCGATCTGGACTACCTTATAAAAGTTCCCCGTCAATCGACGCTGTTCATCAGACACGGCATAGGTGAAGTGGATGTCACGAATGTTTCCGGCGACATCGAAGCCACCGCGAGCATAGGCGAGATCAGTCTCAACCTTCCGGAAGATCAGAGTTACGCGGTTGACGCCCGCGTCCGCATCGGCGACGTTTCCTCTGCGTTCGGACAGACAACTCAACGGAAGGGTTTTATCCCCGTTGGAGCGAAGCTGTCGGGAGATCCGGCGGCTCCCACGCGTCGAATCTTTTTGCGGCTTGGCATTGGTGATATCAACGTCAACAAGATGCAATCGGAGAAATCCGGCGAACCAAAAGACCCGGGAGCGCAGGCGCCCATGCCTGCCGATGAGGCTGCCGAAGGGGCGGCGGACAACGCTGTAAGACGCGATGCGGCGCAGGCAGTGGCGCCTGCGCTCCCGGAAGCAGGCCCAGAAGCAGACAAGGATGCCTGCGCTCCCGGAAGCAAGGAATGCCGATGGCAGGGTCGTCTCGCTCCAAAACAAACGATCGAGATTCAGAACTTGAAGGGAAATGTGGTGGCTGAACCGGCTTCCGGCGATCAGGTGGAAGTGATCGCCGTCAAAAATGGGCGCGACGATCTCTCCCAGGTCAGGATTCATGTGAATGAGCACGAGGGCGGCGTGACTTTGTGCGCGATCTATCCGAACCAGGATCCGAATAACCCCTATCGATGCATGCCTAACAATATAGTAAAAGGGGTGAAGGTGGCAGGCGCGAATATTGACCGCGGCGTAGCCAGCGTTCAATTCGAAGGCGCCGGAGGAGGAGAGGTTCGCATGGTCGATGTCGCGGTCGATTTCATCGTTCGTGTGCCGAAAAACGCCGGCTTCATCGGGACTACCGTTGTCGGCCGGGTCGAGACGAAATCGCTTGCCAATGATGTCACGGCCAACAGCGTTCTCGGTGATGTGAGGATCGAACTCCCGCCGGATGGAAGCGCCAAAGTACAGGCTAAAAGCGATCTCGGCGGGATCGAGTCGGACTGGCCATTAGCGCAAAAATCCAGCGGTAATTTTGGACTGTCGGCGCAGGGCGTGATCGGCGGCGGACAATATAATCTGCAACTCACCACCGCTACCGGCAATATCCAGGTGCGGCGGGCTCAGCGGTAATGAGTATGGCTTGATAGTGGGACAATTTGGCAAACTTGTCATTACCCACATTTTGACACGTTCT
>DASUFM010000029.1:0-6048 GCA_036274535.1 Blastocatellia bacterium | reverse complement strand
CGAAAAGCAGCTTTATGAGAACGATCGATTCATGGAGTAAGCAAGACTCCCGCCGCTTCCAGCGGTGGGAGTGTCAATCTCACCAAAGACGTTTCACCGGGTAGTCGTCAAAGGCTGTGTCTGCGCTGATGACGGGAATTTTTTCGATTATCGCCTGCGCAATGATGAGCCGGTCGAATGGATCACGATGATGAAAAGGCAGCGTCGTCAACTCTGCCGCATGGCGGGGCTCGATGGGCAGAATCAGAAAACCATTCTGAATAATGCCCCGATCAAGGAACGACTCAAACGGCTCATTCAGCCTATATCTGCCGATGCTGATTTTAGTGGCCAACTCCCAGTATACCGCAGGGCTGATCAGTTTGGTGTTTGCAACGTCCTCAATCAGACTTCGAGCCACCGAACTGAGTTGCGTGTCTCCGAGCACAAACCAGAGGAAAGTGTGCGTGTCCAGGAGTATTTTCATGACATGTACTCGGCAAAATCTTTCAGGTGCTCATCGTCTTCGGCCAAAATTTCCAGACTCCCTTTGCAGGAACCAAATCGCGGCTGCCCCTCCACAGGCAACGGTCGCAACTCGGCAACCGGCTGATCGTTGCTGGTAATGATTATTTCTTGACCCGGCGTCAGGCCTGAGATCAGTTCGGCCAGATGGGCCTGCGCTTCTTCTATGGTAACCGTCTCATACATAGTTCGTTCTCCTACTCAAATTCATCCTGTGGCGGCGCCGCAATGCGTTGTAGAAGTGATTATCGCTCATTTGATCGCCCCGCGTCATCGGCGCTGGAAGGTCAATCCTGGCCTTCGCCCGTCATGGTTCACGCACGGTGTCAGAGACTGTTCTAAAAACAATCGACTTGGCAACGTGTGAAAGCAAGCGGGAGCACAGAATTGAAAAGTTTTGCAGGGGGGGGGCCGACCGATGAAGCGGCAGTGCGCGCGGCGCTCTCCAGCGAATGGAGCAACGGCCAAACCGAAGGTTAGATCAATCGCTTGAAGATGCTCAAACGGCAAATGTACGGGCGCGCGAACTTCGATCTGTTACGGCTGCGAGTGCTGTACGCGCCTTAACTTTGAAATTTTCGGCGTGTTATATGGCGAGTGGCCGTAGAATATGTAGTTAGAAACCATGATGAATCATCTATCTCGAGAAGAGTTGCTTAGCATACTCGACCAATTTGATCCGAGTGAAGAATTATCTATTGAGAGAATGCGGCCGCATAACAAAGGCGAGATTCGAAAAACAGTAAAGATGAATCTCAAAGAATTTCGAGATCTTGTGCTAAGCTCTGCTGAGAAAGGCCATCAGCCAGGTGGCGATCTTGAGTTAATAGTCCCGAAGCTTAATAAAAGGCTGGTAGGACACCATAACGGCATCTATTGGCTTAAAGACTTATAGGCGGCTGCTTAACCAGTTTCATCGAGATTGCGGGAGAGCCAATTTCAAATGAGCGCCCGACCACAATCCATTGTGCCCCTCACTCTCCTTTGCCTACCAACCGCCAGACCTCACCAACGTATGGGTCACTTTGACGTTAGTGCTTTAGCGGCGGGCCGAGAGAATGAGGTTAAGTAACGCTCCAAATTTTTCTGCGATCTCTTCGACGTCATCTGCAGGCGCGGCGCGGTCGGTGTCGGTCCGGTGAACGATCACCAGGTCGTATGCAGGAATGACGACGATGTAATGTCCGCCCGCGCCCTGGGCCGAAAAGGCGCCTTGTTTGAGATCGACGCCCGGAAATTGTTTTCCATCGACCGCCGCCCACCATAGATACCCATACCCTCCATAAACGCCGAAGACTCCTTGATCGCCGAATAAGGAATGGGCTTTTGTACTGACCTCCACCCATTCTTGAGGGATGACCTGACGATCTCGCCAGATGCCACGGCGCAAATAGAGAAGCCCGAAGCGAGCCATATCCCGGGCGCTCATCCGGACTGGATAGGCTCGATGTACAGATGCGCCGATTCTGCTGTACTCTACATCCATCGCTCTGAAATCCTGCATTTGGATCGGATCTGCGATCCGTTCTTTGAACGCTCGCCCAATCGTGGTATTGGTCAATTTCTCAAAAACGGCGCCGAGCGCGTTAAAATCCCAATTGTTGTAATACCAAAACTCGCCGGGTTTGTGGCTACCGCGAGTTGGCCGTAGAGCCGCCATTGCAGGGATTTCCGCGGCCGCAGGGTGATATACGCCCGAGCGAGATTTTAAAAGATCTTCAATCCGAGCTTGCTTTTCCTCTTCGTTGAGCGTGGGGGAGATATCATCGACACCGAGTTCGACCAAACGGCTTGAGAGGTTGATTTTTCCTTCCTGGCGAAAGATGCCGTACAGGGCGCTGAGAAAACTTTTTCTTATCGAGTGGCATTTGTATCGAACGGCAACTTCGCCCCATTCATCCAGCACTCTGCCTTGGTAAACGATGATTACCGCCGAGGAGCCGATCGTCGCAGAATACTCCCGCGCCTGTCGCAGCTTTTCTGACGACCATCCGGCCTTTTCAGGAGAATCCACTTTCTCCCAACTGGTTGCCGGGTATTGCATCGCGTCGGTCTTACTCGGAACGAACGTTGCCCCGAGGACGAGAACGAGCAAAAATTGTGCGAAGCTTCTCATCCGTTCCATAATCCTGCCGTCACATTGACTAAGGACGATATTGGGCTACCCAGGAGAGCGATGGATGCGGGCCGCTTAACACCTTCGGGACAATCTCCCGGTAGACTTTGGGGCCGTTAAAACTATTGGTCAGGATGATCACGCCGCTCTTTTGACTCCGGACCGCCATCGCGAAATTCCGAAAGACGCCCCAATCGCCCCAGTGCCAAAACGCCTCTCCGGTCTTCGCCTTCTCCAGACCCCAGCCGAGCCCCCAGGAGATTGCGTCGGTGACCTGAACCTGCGGCTGAAAGATTTTTTCCATCATGGCGCTGGAGAGCCTAACTCGTTGAGGTTGGAGAAGCTCAATCAGAAACTTGCAGTAATCAGCCGCTGTCGTATAGAGCCCGGCCGCCGCCGACGGATACTTATAATCCGGAAAATCCTTTTTGATCCTCGCCAGTTCCTCCGGCGTCGCCTCGAGATACTCTCCATTGCCAGAGAGCCCGAAATCTCCGTCCCCCCAATATCCATCAGCTGCCGATTCCTTGTACTTCTCGACCCATCCGAAATTGCTGTTCTCCATTAAGAGCGGATTATTGTACCGAGTAAATAAAGTCGTGGCCGAGCAAATAATGTGATTTGCCCGCGGAAGCTCGTCCCGCCGCGCAGAAATGGACGGGCAACGTCGCGGAAGCGCCCGAACGCCTCGCGCGCCCGCTCAAGCGCGATCTCGCGTTCGAGCCGAGAGCGACAATTGCTCTTGCATTTTCTACTCAGCCTGAGGGGCCTGACCAGGTTCGGAGAGGAAGAATATGACAACCTCCTCGTAGCGCCGACGGCCTACATTAATTGCTCTATGTACTCCCGATGACGGCTTGTCCCAGTCAACTTGACCCGTTTGCACATCGAACTCTCGAATGGCGCCGCTATCTCGAAATTCGATAGCGAGGCGATCACCGTTGAGGATCACAGTTACCCGGTCGCAAGAATCAGTATGCCAGGCTGATGATTCCCCCGGTTCTAGTTTGGCTCTGCGAACGAGTACGTCTCCTGTTTCGTATAATAGCTCTTCACTCATTGCTGTGTCGTGTTCTATTGTCAATAGCGCCATCATTGCGGCGCGGATGATAGCAGAGTTTCAGAAAACCTGTGAGCAATTACAATGAGATGACTTCTATGTTTGGGATAGCTCTCGGTACAGCCACGCGCGCGCCAGGCTCCAGTCACGACGCACAGTCCGAGTCGAAATCTTCAGCGCCTCCGCAATCTCTTCTTCGCTCAACCCGCCGAAATAGCGCAACTCGACTATCTGGCTCTGCCTGGGATTCATCGCCGCGAGGGTATTGAGCGCGTCATCGAGCGCGACCAGATCCGCGCCGCGCTCTGACGAAACCTCCAACGAATCGTCGAGCGTGACCAGCCGCGCCTCGGCGCCGCGCTTGAGGCTTTTCCGCGAGCGCGCGAAATCAACCAGTATGCGCCGCATCAATTGCGCCGAGACCGCGAAGAAGTGCGCGCGGTTTTGCCACTGCACCTGACTGGAGTCAATCAATCGCATGTATGCCTCATTGACCAGGGCCGTGGTCTGCAGCGTATGGCCGGGGCGCTGGCGATTCATGTGGCGTTTTGCCAGCTTGCGCAGCTCATCATAGACAAGCGGCATCAGCCTCTCCAAGGCTGTCTGATCACCCTGACCCCAGGCCACCAGCAGACGAGTGATATCTTGTACTGAAGGTTGAGCCATAAAGATCTCGCGGTGTGAGTTGACAAAGCAAGTGAACGACGCGGCGCCAATCTATCACATCAACGCGTCATCTAAAGTTTTTTATGAGAACCAGGTCTCTCTCCCAGATGCCTCGCACACAGGCCAATCTCTTGCCGTCCGGCGACCATTCATAGCCGAAGATCAAGTCGTTGGTGAAATCGGTCATCTTCCTCGGCTCGCCGCCCGCGACCGGCTGGAGCCAGATATTCGATCGGCCGGTGTCGGTGTAAGTCAGGGCGCGCCCATCCGGAGTCCACTTGGGCGGAGAGCTGTCGTAAATGTCTTGCGAGAAGACCTTCACCGGCTCTCCCCCATCAAAGGGCAGGAGAGCCAGCCTCCAGCGCCTGCCGGACTCTTCGTTCGAGTAGAGGCAGGCGATCAATTTTCCATCGGGAGAGACGCTCGGCATGATCGAGAACGTCTTGGTCAGTTGAACCGGTTCGCCGCCGTCAATTGACACCTTCCAGAGCGTAGGCTTGTCAGAACCTCTTTCTGTGTAGATCACCCACTTGCCGTCGGGAGAACAGTGGGGGCTGTCTTCGCCGCCCCCTCGGGTCAACTGGACCAGATTCCCACCGTTGATGTCCATTCGCCAGATGTGCCTCACACCGTTCAGTTCGAATCCGAAAAGCACGTACCGCCCGTCCGGCGAAACCGCCGGGGTAACGGCGGTCCCCTGGCCTGTCAAGTCTCCGAGCAATTGCTTCTGGGCGCCGCCGTTCTCATCCATGACGGAAATGTCCGGAACGCCTGCCGTCTCAGATTCGAATACGATTTTCCCGCCCGTCGTCCAGCGGAGGTTGTCGCGGAAACCACCTGTTCCTAATGTCATCTTCCTGGCCAGGCGCGGCTCTTCAGCCGGAACCATCCACAGACTTGTGTTCCGTTTTTGTCGTATAGCCAGGAGCAAACTCGAATCCGCCGTCAGGCTCAGGCGAACGTAAGAGTCGGCATTGTTGGTGACTCTCTCGCCTTCTCCGCCAGGGTAAGGGAGGCGCCACACCTGGTAAGGCCCCGGCGGGGGGGCGGCGGCGATCATCAGTAAGCCTTTGCCGTCCGGAAGCCATTCGACTGCCCCGATCCCACGCCACTTCTTCGCCGAGACGGGGCGCATCACCCAATCGCCGGCGCTCACTGTAACCACATAGAAGTTTGCTCCGCCGTCGGCGCGCCCTGCGCCGCAGGCAATCACTTTTCCGTCGGGAGACCAGGCCGGGTCCGAGAAGAATTCAGGGGGATTCAGGGTGGCAATTCTTTGCTCCCCGCCGCCGTCCGTATTCGCGACAAAAAGCGCGCCGCTGGGCCACCGGAATACGCGACGAAAAACGAAGCGACTGCCGTCGGGCGAAAAAGAGACTGCGCTGTTAGCGGCTACGTCCTCGATGATCTTCTTCGACGCTCCGCCCAGCAAAGGGATTCGGTAGAGCGAGGCGACTGGGGAATTCTCTTCTCTCATCACATAGAAGATATGATTCCCATCGCGAGAGAAGGTCACCCCGCCATAATTGACTCTGGCGGGAGGAATGATTTGTGCGCTGCCGAGGGCGGCGAGCTGCCTGACCCAGAGGCTGCTCGTTTGCTGGGTATCATTGACGGGGTAAGCGACGTACTTTCCGTCGGGCGAGATGGCTGCGCCCCCCCAGATATTGCCGGTGTTCGTGAGCCTCGTCTCCAGCAAGGC
>DASUFM010000028.1:0-2520 GCA_036274535.1 Blastocatellia bacterium | reverse complement strand
CTGAAGCCGACCGCGTAACGCTTTTGCGCCGATTGAGTCTGGATCTGATCGGCCTTCCGCCGACCATCGCCGAGGTCAACGCCTTTCTGAACGACAGGAGCCCGAACGCGTATGAAAAGCAGGTGGAGCGATTGCTGGCCTCTCCGCATTACGGCGAGCGCTGGGGGCGTCATTGGCTGGACGCCGCGCGCTACGCCGATTCAGATGGGTTTGAGAAAGATAAACAACGATCGGTCTGGTTCTACCGCGACTGGGTAATCAACGCGCTCAACGCCGACAAGCCTTACGACCAGTTCGTCATCGAACAGATCGCCGGCGACATGCTGCCGAACGCGACTCAGGATCAGATCATCGCCACGGGGTTCCTGCGCAACTCGATGATCAACGAAGAGGGAGGCGTCGATCCGGAGCAGTTCCGAATGGAGGCCATGTACGATCGCATGGACGCCATCGGCAAGGGCATACTCGGCCTCACCATTCAATGCGCTCAATGCCACAATCACAAATTCGACCCGCTCAGGCAGGAAGAGTATTACCGTATGTTCGCCTTCCTGAATAATTCATATGAAGGCAGCGTGGCTGTATATACGCCCGAAGAGCAGATGAAGCGCGCGAATGTCTTCAGCGGGATTCGTGAGATCGAGGCCGCGTTGCAGGAGCGAACTCCCGATTGGCGAAAACGGATGGCGGAATGGGAGGCGAAAGCGGCCAGAAACCAGCCTGAATGGATCGTCGTTAAACCTGATGTCGATGACATCTCGAACGGCGGACAGAGATATTTGCCGATGAAAGACGGTTCTCTGCTGGCGCAGGGCTACGCGCCTACGCATCATCGCGTGAAAATGACGGCGAAGGTTGATCAACGGAACCTCACGGCGTTCCGGTTGGAACTGCTGACCGACGCTAACCTGCCGATGGGCGGCCCCGGACGTTCGGTCAAGGGCGGGGGGGCGCTGACCGAGTTTGAAGTCGAGGCCGCGCCCGCCGGCGATCCCGGAAAGAGCGCGAAGGTCAGGATCGTCCGAGCCACCGCTGATTTTAACCAGCCCGAGCGCGATCTGGAGTCGATTTTCGACGACAGAAGCAAACGCCGCCGCGTGACAGGTCCGGTCGAATTTGCGATCGACGGAAAGGACGAGACCGCGTGGGGAATTGACGCGGGCGCCGGGCTTCGCAACCAGCCGCGCAAGGCCGTCTTCGTCGCCGAAAAACCGATCGACAACGAAGGCGGAACGATTCTGACTTTTTATCTGAAGCAAAACCACGGCGGGTGGAACAGCGACGACAATCAAAACAACAACCTGGGGCGAATGAGGCTTTCGATCACAACCGCCGCGGACGCCGTGGCCGACCCGCTCCCGAAGGGCGTGCGGGATATTCTTTCGATACCGAGCGAACGCCGGACACAGGCTCAGGTTCAAACTGTCTTCAGTTATTGGCGGACCACCGTCTCCGGATTCCCCGAATTTGATGTCGCCAACAAAAAGATCGCCGAATTATGGAAACAATATCCGGAAGGCTCTTCGCAACTGGTCCTGCGGGAGCGCGAGGACGCGCGCGAGACGCATCTGCTCAAGCGCGGCGATTTCCTCAGACCGGATAAGGTAGTCACGCCCGGCGTTCCGGCGTTCCTTCACCCGCTGCCTGAAGGCGCCGCGCCAGATCGGCTGACATTCGCGAAATGGCTGGTCGATCGCAATTCGCCGACGACCGCGCGCTCCATGGTCAACCGCGTCTGGCAATCATATTTCGGCGACGGACTGGTCGCGACGCCCGAAGATTTCGGACTGAGGTGCGAAGCGCCATCGCATCCCGAATTACTCGATTGGCTGGCGGTCGAGTTTATGGAAGGCGGCAACGACGCGCCCTGGAGCCTCAAGCGCATTCATCGTTTGATCGTCAATTCGGCGGTCTATCGCCAGTCGTCGAAGGTCACGCCGCGAATGCTCGAACGCGATCCGCTCAACCGGTTGCTGGCGCGCGGCCCGCGGGTGCGCGTCGAAGCGGAGATCGTGCGCGACATCGCGCTGGCCGCGAGCGGGTTGCTCAGCCGGAAAGTCGGTGGGCCGAGCGTCTTTCCGCCCGCGCCGGACTTCCTCTTTCTTCCGCCCGCGAGCTACGGCCCCAAGCCGTGGGACGAAAGCAGGAACGAAGATCGTTACCGCCGCGCCCTTTACACGTTCCGCTATCGCTCGACGCCCTACCCTGCGCTGCAGGCCTTCGACGCGCCGAACGGCGATTTCTCCTGCGTCCGGCGCGCGAAATCGAACACGCCGTTGCAGGCTCTGACGACGCTCAATGAAATCCTCTTCGTGGAAGCCGCGCGCGCGTTGGCCTTGAAGACGGTGAAAGAAGGCGGCGCCGCCGACGCCGCGCGATTGGAGTTCGCTTTCCGCAGTGTCCTGGCCAGGCGGCCGACTCCGGCGGAATCGGGGGAATTGATCGGATTGCTGAACAGGCAGAGGGCGCGGTTCGTCGCGGGCGAATCGAACCCGTGGAACCTGGCGACGAACGATCCGG
>DASUFM010000027.1:0-4942 GCA_036274535.1 Blastocatellia bacterium | reverse complement strand
TGAGGACATTGAAGAGTTTGCCCTTGAGCGCGGCCTTTAGCGAGTGAAGTTTGTATCTTCCAGTGGCCACCACCACTCGCCTATTCGCCTTTACCATTTCTCTGACACGGTCCACTCCGAGCGCGGGGAAGATGTTCCAATCGGGCTTCGTCTCCCCGCTCTCGTCAAAAAAGGAATAATTTATGTCGCCTATCGCGCCTTCTTTGGCGAGGGAGGCTTCGGTAAGTCGCAGGTTTTCGAGAAGATATTTGTGCGGGCGCGGAGAGAGTTTTTCGTAATCGGCGTCGGCCTTCAGACATCCAATGCTCGCGAACATAAAGTCGGCCCGCTTCATTTCGGCCATGACTTCCTGAACGGATTTCCTCTTGGAGAACTCTTCGTATTCCTCTTTGATCTTTTGTCTTGAGAGAGGCTTGTTGAAAGGCAGGCCGGTGGCGAAGCGAGCGTGTCCAGGTCTCCTACCGTTGACGACCCAGAGAATCGTCAACAGAACAGCGGGGTCAATGTGAGTGAGAACGGGGCCCGAGTCAATGACGGCGGCCGGAACGAGGAAAACGTTTCGATCTTTCCTCGGCAACGCCATCACCATTTCATACATCGTGTCGCCGCCGCTGATCGCGATCGTCGCGCCTTCGGGAACCGCCGTCTCGAAATAATCCGCGGCGGCTTTCCCCAACATCCGGCGCAGAAAGGCCAGGTCGTCAGCGTACGAGACGACCGCCACGTCCCGGAGCCAGTCGAATCTGGACTTCAATCGCTCTCCCAGGTCGTAGAGCGTCGGCGGTCTGAATTCGATTCGCACATAACCTTGCTCCCGCGCCTCTTCCAGCAATCGCGCCACCTGCGTGGTGGAGGCGCGGATTTCGTGCGAGATGTCCGTCTTTGTCATCTCCTTCTCGTAAAACAGGCGCGCGACTTTCAACACCTGTCGCAGCCTCTCGTCGGCTTCGACTTTTCTTCGCATTTCAATGACTCCTCGGAAAATAACCACGAAGGAACGAAGGGCGCGAAGGAAGAACAGAAGAAATCTTCGCGCCCTTCGTTCCTTCGTGGTTGATGGCGCCTGAAAGCTTATCGCTTCGCGCCGCTTCAAGCAAAGTCAAATGGCTGGATGATATTTTAACAAAAAATGTTTGAACAAACATTAACATTTGTCGTAATATCTAACTGGACCGGCGCGGTCGAGCCGGTTGAACCATAGACAAATAATCCGGAGGAAAAGGGCATGTGGGAATGGCTTTCGAATCTGAGTTCGCTGTCCGCCTTCATCGGCGTCGGGGCCCTGGGATTCCTGTTTCTGCTCTTTTCGTTCCTCTTCGGCGAATTCTTCGACGAGGTCGATATCGATGATGGGGCCGATCCTGACCTGGGCGCCGCGCCGAGCGTATTCAGTCTGCGGACGCTGGCCGTCTTCATCACCGGGCTCGGCGGGCTGGGCGCGATCGCGGAGTTGCGCGGGGCCGGCGCGGCGGTCAGCGCGATTGTCGGATTGATCGGAGGCGTCGCGCTGGCCGGCGCGGTCTACGGTTTCGGGCGTTACCTTTACATGCAGCAGTCGTCGAGTCACGTTACGGCAGGGGATTTGATCGGCCGCCGAGCCGAAGTGACGGTGGCCATTCCCGCCGGCGGCGTGGGGCAGGTTCGGCTCCTGGTCAGCGAAATGATGGTCGAGAAAATCGCGCGGGCGCGTGGCGGCGACGCCATTCCACTCAATGGCCCCGTCCGCATCGAGGAGGTCGCCGGAGAAATAGCGGTGGTCAGTCCATGGGAGCCATTTGAGCCAGGACGCAGCCTGTTTTCTTCGCTGGAGCCGGAGTCCCTGCCGGCGCGCGATCTCGAGCGCAAATCAACCGATCGGTAAAAAGAAAGGAGTGTTTTCGATGCCCAACTTCGTAACGATGATGATAATCGGCGCGGCTGTTCTATCCTCATTCTTTTTCGTGATGTGGATCATCAGCCGTAACTACATCAAAGTCCCGCCCAATGAAGCCGCGGTCTTCAGCGGCCGCAAGCGTAAACTCCCGGACGGCCGCACGGTCGGTTACCGCTTGATCAGAGGCGGCGCCGCGCTGCGCATTCCGCTGCTCGAAAAAGTGGATTATCTCTCGCTGAACGTTTTCACGATCCCGCTGGAGATCCGCCGCGCGTATACGCTTAAAGGCGTGCCCGTTTCAGTCAAGGCTGTCGCCAACGTCAAGATCAGGGGGGACGAGATTTCGCTGCAGGCGGCGTCCGAGCGTTTTCTGGGCATGCCGGGGAGCGAAGTGCAGCGCGTGATTTTTCAAACTCTTGAGGGCCACCTGCGCTCCATCCTCGGCACGCTGACTGTCGAGGAGATCAACAACGACCGCCAGAGTTTCGCGCAGAAACTCACTTCCGAAGCGGCGGTCGATCTTGAGCGCATGGGGATTGGCGTCGACGTCCTGACGATTCAGGAGATCAGCGACGAAGAAGGCTATCTGGATGCGCTCGGTAAGCGCCGCACGGCGGAGGTCAAGCGCGACGCCCAGATCGGCGAATCCGAGGCGATGCGCGATTCCAAGATCAAAGCCTCGGTGGCGATGCAGGAGGGCGAAAAGGTCAAGCTCGAATCCGAGGCCAACATCGCCGAATCGACGCGTTCGATGGAGGTCAAGAAGGCGCAGTACCTGGCCGAGGTAGAGCGCGAGCGCGCCACCGCCGAGCAGGCCGGGCCGCTCGCCTCCGCCAGGGCGCGCCAGGCCGTCGTGGTCGAGGAGATACGTGTGGACAAGGCCCGCACGCAGGAACAGATCGCCGTGCAGGAGCAAGAGATTCTGCGCAAGGAAAAGGAACTCGAAGCGACTGTCGTCAAACCCGCCACCGCTCACCGAGCCGCGCAAATCCTGCAGGCCGAAGCCGCGCAACAGGCCGCCGTGCTCGAAGCCGAAGGCAAAAAAATGGCGCTCATGGCCATCGCCGAAGCCGACCAGGAACGCCTGCGCAAGGAAGGCATGGGCCGCGCCGCCGCCATCGAAGCGGAGGGCAAGGCCGAAGCCGCCAGGATAGAGGCCATCGGCCTGGCTCAGGCCAAGGCCATAGAGGCGCAGGGAATCGCCGAGGCCGCCGCGATTCAGAAAAAGGCCGAAGCCTGGCAGCAGTTCAACGAAGCCGCCAGGCTGCAAACGATACTCGAAAAGCTACCCGCGATCATCGAATCGACCGCGCCGGTCTTCAGCGCCGTCGCCTCTCCGATCGGCGCCATCGACAAGGTCGTCGTGATCGAACAAGGGTCAGGCGCGAACGGCCAGTCCAATGGGATGGGCGGGATCGGCCGCTTTGCGGCGGCCGCTCCGTCGGTCGTCTTCGGCCTGCTGCAACAACTCGAAGCCGTGGGATTGGACGTCTCCGGGCTGCTGAAGCAGGTGGGGGTCACGCAGGAGAGCGAAGCCGCCAGGCCCGTCAAGATGGAGCGGCCGCAATAACGGGTGTGGCGCGAGTTGTTTACTCGCCCTTTCTTCAATGCGCGGATTTTGGCGGACAACTCGCGCCGCATCATGAAAGTGAGAACCGATGAGAATTGAAAACATCTTTCGCGATCTTATGGCTGCGACATTGACTTCTGTATTGTTCATGAGCGGCGCGGGAGCGTTTCAGGACGCCATCTCGCAGTCCGGCGCGCCAAAACAAAGCATAGAAGGCGCGTGGGAAGGGACGCTCGATGTCGGAAGCGCGAAACTGCGGTTCGTGCTCAAAATTTCCAACGCCGGCGGTTCGCTCACCGCCAAAGCCGACAGCCCGGATCAGGGCGCGAAGGACATGCCGGTTGACGCGATCAGTCTCAATGACGGCGCCGTGCGTTTTGAGATGAAGCAGCTTAGGGTCTCTTACGAAGGGAAATTGAATAAAGAGGCTTCGGAGATCGCGGGCGAATTCAAACAGGGCGGAATATCTGTTCCTCTGACGCTGAAACGAGGAGTTGCGCGCGCCAATCGCCCGCAGGAACCGAAAAAGCCTTACCCCTACGATGAGGAAGAGGTCGCTTACGAAAACAAGCGCGACGGCGTGAAACTGGCGGGCACGCTGACGCTGCCGCGCGGTCAAGGCCCTTTCCCCGCGGTTCTGTTCATCACAGGATCAGGCCCGCAGGATCGCGACGAAACGGTGTTCGGCCACAAACCTTTTCTGGTGCTCTCCGATCACCTGACGCGGCAGGGCATAGCGACGCTGCGCGTTGACGACCGCGGCGTGGGAGGCTCGACGGGCAGCGTGGCGAATTCCACCAGTGAAAATTTCACCGCCGACGCGGCGGCCGGGGTCGAGTATCTGAAAACGCGCAAGGAGATCAACCCCAGGCGAATCGGCCTTATCGGCCACAGCGAAGGCGGTTCGATCGCGCCCATGGTGGCGGCGCAAAACGGCGATGTAGCCTTTATCGTATTGATGGCCGGCACGGCCCTGACCGGGGAAGAGATTCTTTACCTGCAGGGCGCGTTGATCATGAAAGCCGCCGGGGCTACCGCCGAGCAGTTGGCCAGACAACGGGCGACTCAGGAAGGCATATTCAAGATCGTGAAAGAGGAGAAAGACTCTGCGGCGGCTGAGAAACGGCTGCGCGAAGAGCTGTCGAAAAATCTGACCGAAGAGCAGAAGAAACAGTCTGAACAGGCTATCGCAGCGGAGATTAAGCGTGTGACTTCACCATGGTTCCGCTATTTTCTGACATTCGACCCGCGGCCCGCGCTACGGAAAGTGAAATGCCCGGCGCTCGCGCTCAACGGCGAGAATGACATTCAAGTGCCCGCGGACGAAAACCTGCGCGAAATTGACGCCGCGCTCAAAGCCGGCGGGAATACGAACGGCGAGATTGTCAGGCTGCCGAAGCTAAATCACCTGTTTCAAACGAGCGAGACCGGATCGCTGGGCGAATACGAAAAGATCGAAGAGACCATAGCGCCCGTCGCGCTGAAGGTCATTGGCGATT
>DASUFM010000026.1:0-8539 GCA_036274535.1 Blastocatellia bacterium | reverse complement strand
CAGCGAGAAGAAACTGGTCTTCGCCGACGCCCGATTGACGTTGAAGGGCAAAGTCTACACGCTCGACGAGGCGATCCTTTTGCTCGAAAAGCAACAGGCCAACACCAAGATCGGCCAGATCGAACGCGCCGTCGCTTCGCTCAAATTGACCTCGCCCGCTTCCGGCATCATCGTTTACAACAACCCCGAATATTTCTACGGTGGCTTCTCGATCCAGCCCGGTCGCACTGTCTGGATCGGTTCAACGCTCTTCAATCTGGTCAACCCCGACAAGATGGAGGCTAAATGCTTCGTCCTGGAAAAAGACGCCGGCGAGTTGAAAACAGATCAGCCCGTGACGGTCACGCTCGACCCTTTCCCGGGCCAGGAGTTCACCGGCAAGGTCAAATCCATCGACAACCTCGCGCGGCCCATAGACCAGGGGTCCCCGGTCAAATACTTCCAGGTTATCGTCTCCCTCGACAAAACCGATCCGAATCTGATGAAACCGGGCGTCAAAATGAAGGCGCAAATCCGGGCCAGTGAATTGAAATCGGTGATAGTCATCCCGCGCAGCGCCGTGACCAAAAAAGATTCCGACTTCATCGTCTTTGTGCGCAAATCGCCCCACAATGGAGGGCAGTTCGAGCCTGTGAAGGTCAAGCTCGGCCAGGGCGACATGATTCAAGTGGTCGTAACCGAGGGATTGCAGGCCGGACAATGGCTGGCGCTCAACCCGCCCGACGTTAAACGCGAATCGAAGGACGAGAACAGGAAGACGAATTAATATGCGCTACCTGACAGAAATCAATCTGGCTTTCGCCAACCTGTACACTCACAAGCTCCGTACATTCCTGACGATGCTCGGGATGATCTTCGGCGTCGGCGCGGTGATCGCCATGCTTTCGATCGGCGCCGGCGCCGAAAAAGAGAGCCTGCGCATCATAGACACGATGGGGTTGCGGAACGTCATCGTCAAAGACCGCGAATTCAAGGACGAAGACCTCAAGAAAATCCGCGAGAATTCGATCGGCCTCTCGACGCGCGACGTGCAGGCGATCACGGCGGTCACGCCAGACCTCGAAACTTATTCCGCACGCAAACGCGTCAAGACGTTTCAAATCTTCTCTTTCAAGGGCAAGAGCGACGATTCCAACGTTATCGGCGTCACTCCGTCCTATTTCCGGCTCGCCCGGTACGACCTCGCCGATGGCAGCCTGATCTCGGAAACCGACCAGAAAGATTACGAACAATTCTGCGTGATCGGCACGCGCGTCAAACAGAAGCTCTTCGGCGCCGAATCGCCCGTCGGCAAGACCATCAAGATCGACAAGATGTGGTTCACGGTCATCGGAGTGCTCGCGGACAACAACCTGACGAAGGACGAGTTCGAAGGCGTCAAACTGCAGGATTTCAGCAACGACATCTACATCCCGCTCGCAACGGCGCTCAAGAAATTCGAGCTGAAGCGCTTCGAATCGGAACTCGACGAAATCACGGTGAGCCTCAAAAACATAGACGCCCTCAAACCGACCGCGGTCCTGATCAGCGAAGTGCTCTCGAACACTCACGGCAAGGCCGACGATTTTTCGATCGTCGTCCCGCGTGAACTGCTCGAACAGAACCAGCGCACGCAGCGCATTTTCAACATCGTCATGAGCTGCATCGCCAGCATCTCGCTGCTGGTCGGCGGCATCGGCATCATGAACATCATGCTCGCCAACATCCTGGAGCGGACGCGCGAAATCGGAGTCCGCCGCAGCCTGGGCGCGCGCCGCCGCGACATCTGGCAGCAGTTCCTGATCGAAGCCCTCTCAATCAGTTTTTCCGGAGGTTTGGTCGGAGTGGTCTTCGGCTTCCTGGTCTCGCGCGTGGTCGCGCTCTACGCCGAATGGAACACCTTCGTAACCTGGAATTCGATCGCCATGTCTTTCGGCGTCTCGGCGGCGGTGGGATTGATCTTCGGCATCTACCCGGCGGTGCGCGCCTCGCGCCTCGATCCGGTCGAGGCGCTCCGCCACGAATAAACGGTCATAACATATTTCATATTCCATATTTAATATTTCGTATGGAATATGTTTCCGCCGTCCGGTTTCAGCCGCCGCCGACAAAATGCACGACCTCAAGCTTGTCTCCCGGCTTCAACTCAGTCTCGGCCCATTTCGCGCGCGGCAGGATTGAAAGGTTCAATTCGATCGCCAGCCGTTCCGGCGCAAGTTCGAGTTGTTTGACCAGATCCATGACTCGCGCGCCCCGGCTCATCTGGCGCGCCTCGCCGTTGACGGTTATTTCGATTGTGTCTTGTCTGTTCACGCCGCAGATTATGCGCCAGGGAAGCCAAATCCAACAATCACTAAAGCGGAGCCGAATGATTGTAAGACCTTCGTCACAATGACGCCTCGGCTTACAAGGCTTCAGCCTATTCATGGAATCGCCGTTTAACCTTCGCCATAAACGCGTCTGAGAATCAACAACATCTTTATCGGCCCATTTTTTTCGCCCGCGCGCGGCCTCAAACGCCGCATTTTCAGCCTTTCGCGCCGAACACGCCGTCACGATTCAGAGTAATACCCTGCAGGAAAGACGCCGAGTCGGCGCAGCGAGCGACGCCGCCCCGGCGGTAAAACAGGAGGAGAAAGATGATCAAGCTGGTTCGAAGCATTGCCGTAATTCGTTATGTCAGTCAAAGACTCTCAACCAACCGGGCCTGCGCAATCGCGGTCATATTAGCCACGACCTGCGCGCCGTTTTCACAATCGCGCGCGGCGTCCGGCGAATCGTCCCGCTACCGGGGCGGATTACGCAACAGTCCCGGCGAACACAAACTCAACGCGAAGCAATTGGGCGCAGTCCTCACGAGCCTGCGCGAGAAGACGGGGCTGCTCGAAATGCGATTCGACGAGAACGGATTCCTGACGCTCGGCGACCAGACGAGATTTTCCGGCGGTTCGGCCACGGCCCGCTCGCTGCTTTACGCTGTAGCGTCAATGGCTGACGCGGTGGACCTGGAATCCCACATGTATTCGTCTCAGGTCGCTTTCGCCAGGCTGGCCACGCCGATCAGCTATTATCACTACCCGACGGGAACGAGAATTGACGTCCGCCCGCTGGAGATTGATTTCAGCGACCTCACGAAACTGCGCGGCGCCAGTCAGGCGATCTCGGCGTTCGACCTCGGCTTTATGGTCCTGCATGAACTCGGACATGCGGCCTTCGCCCTGCGCGACACCCCTGACGATCCGAAGGGCCTGGGCGAATGTGAGACGCTCATTAACCGCATCCGCCGCGAATTGAACCTGCCCGAACGGCAAAGGTATGTCGCGCAAATCTACGCGGCGCCCATCGCTCCGAATCGCGGTTTGACCAGACTCGCCGAACTGGTCTTCGCGCGCGAGGTTGAAAAACAGGGTCGCAGGCAGATCGAGAAGTTCAACCTCCATTGGGAGGCTGCCGCGGTAGGGCCGATCATCGACATCGAGGATAGAGGGCCGAAGATGGAGGATCGCAGCTCGAGGATCGCAGCTCGAGGATTGATGACCGAGGACCGAAAATAGCGCCATCACATAAGGCGATCCTCGATCCTCGATCTTCAATCTTCCGTCCTCCTCGCGTAAAGACGCATGACGTCGCCAAGTTTGAGGCGGATCGTGAGGTCGCTCAGGTTCAAACGGTCGCTGACGGCTTCGAGCAGCTTCGCCGTCCGGCGCTGGTAGCGTCCGAGCCTGTTAATGAACAATCGCAGGCTCATCGCCTTGCCCACGCTGCGAAGTTCGCGGACCTCGAATCCGCCGTTTTCGCAAAGCCCGGTAAGCGTTTGCGGCGTGAAGAAAAAGATATGGTCGGGAATGAACTGCCGCCATCGCGCGCCTAACAACCTGTACCAGACGGTCGAGATGTTCGGCGTTTCGAGGATCAGCCAGCCGCCCGGCTTGATGATGCGGCGGAGTTCGCGAACTTCGCGCCGCGGGCTCGGGACGTGTTCGATGACGTGGTACATCGCGGCGACATCGAAATGGCCTTCCGGGAAGCGCGCGTCACAAAGCGCCCCGTTGAATACATCAAGACCGCGCATCCTTGCCGCGCGGCTGGTTCTCTCATCGGCCTCGACTCCGGTAACTGTGAACGACGACCTCGCCGCGTCCAGAAGCTCGCCGGTCGAACAGCCGATCTCCAGAAGCCGCCCCTCGGCGCCGAATCGCTTGAGATCACCCAGCCTCTCCCGCGCGGTCAACTCGCGCCAGTGCCGTTCGCTCGCTTCGACCTCCGGGTCTATCAACTCGAGCTCGCCCGCCCGTTCCGCCAGCCGAGCCATTTCCGTCACCACCGAAGGCTTGTCCCCCTTATTTTCGGTGAAAACGACATAAAAGAGCCCACAATCACGGCACCGGACGAGCGGGCCGTCGAGACGCGGCGTCATGAGAACAAGATCGGCGGATTCGACCGCGCCGCAAAGATCGCAGGGCGGATATTTTTGATTCGAGATTTGAGATTCCAGATTCACTTCGCCGCTCCATAAGCCTCTCGATAAAGGCTCAAGGTTTTCTCAGCGGCTTCGCGCCAGGTGAACTTCCTCGCTTGCGCGATTCCTCTCTCGCGCAGTTCCACGCGAAGCCCTTCGTTGTTCACGATTTCGATCAAGGCGTCCGCCAGCGCCCGCTCGTCTTTCGGATCGATCAACAGCGCGGCGTCGCCGGCGACTTCCGGCAGGCTGGAGACGTCGCTGGTCACTACCGGCGTCCCGCAGGCCATCGCTTCAAGCGGCGGCAGCCCGAAGCCTTCAAAGAGCGAAGGATACACAAAAGCGCGGGCCGCGCGATATAGAGCGGGTAAATCAGCGTCGGAGACGTATCCGGTCAAAATCACGTCATCGGCCCAGCGCTGCCGCTTCACCTCGTCGAAGATTTCGCTCGCCAGCCACAACTTCCGGCCCACGATCACGAGTTGTGGGCTGAAGTCTTCGCGCTCGCCACGCAATCTCGCATAGGCACGGATCAATCGAACCAGGTTCTTCCGCGGCTGCAGACTGCCGACGGCGAGCAGGAAATCGCGCGAGACGCCGAAGCGCCTGCGAATCTCCTCGGCTTCGTTGTGAACGGAAGGCTGCGGGACGAAGTGCGGTCCAATGCCGTTATATGTGACGGCGACCTTTTCCGGAGCAAGTTTGTATATGCTCAGCAAATCCTGCCGCGAATATTCCGAGACCGTCGCGACCCTCGCCGCCTTTTTCGCCGTTCGCCGCACGGTCAACTTTAATTGAAAGCTCCCACGGCGCGTGAATGTTTCGGGCATGACTTCGAACGCCAGGTCATGAATCGTTACGACGACCGGAACACGGCAGAACGGCGGCGCGGTGTATTGCACATGCAGCACGTCTACGGGACGCCTGAACAGCTCGTAGGTCAGATAGACCGGAACCCGAACCAGCGGCGTGGGCGGCGGCAACAGCCTTACGCTGAAATTCTTATATCGCTTCGCGAACGCTTCGCGCCACTCCGCCGCGGCGCCCGCATTGGCCAGGTAGATCGTATAGAGATTTTCGCCGTCAATCTCGGCCAAAGATTTAATGAGGTTTGCAATGTAGGTTTCGTTTCCGCCCTGCAGCGCCCCGATGGCGTGTGCGTCTATTCCAATATGCATTTTGAGACCGAGTGATGAGGGGGCCAAGGGGACAAGGAGACAAGGGGACAGGGAGACAGGGAGACAGGGAGACAGGGAGAAGAAGAGCAAGAAGTTTCTTCTCCTTGTCTCCCCTTCTCCTTGTCTCCTTGTCTTATCTTCGACTATTCAACTTCTCGAAATTAGCCATCGCCTGATCATAGCGCTCGAACCGCCGCTCGTCCGCGCGGAACGCCGCCGTGTGATAGATGCGGCGGCCGTTGACGGTGCGCGGGCGATGCTTCATATGAAGCATTTCGTGATACAGTACGAATTCGACCAGGTATTCCGGGACCGTCGAGCTGTCGAGTGAACGGCTTATGACTATCGTTTCGTGAACGTAGTCGTGATGGCCCAGAATTCTCTTGGTGCGACGCGCGCTCCAGCTCAGGATCGGCTTCGGCAATTCGTTGCCGAAATAACGCCGGTTGAGCCGGGCGAAAAGTTTGTCCAGGTTATAAACCCTGCCGACAGCGCTGGTCAACACTTTGCGGCCGCGCTGTTGCCGGGCCAGATCGGTCGCGCGCTGTACCTGTGGGTGATACGCGTATTGGCGGTACAGATCTTGATGCTCCGCCGTCACGCGCTTGTTATAGAGTTTCGAGACCAGGATGAATGCGAGCGCGCGATGCACTGAGGCTGGAGCATCACGCATTATGTCCGAAATGCGCACATAAACGCGTTGTTTGCGAATCCGAATTGTATGGTTTAGACCCGCAAAGGGATAAAAAGTTACGTGAATTTCCGGCGATTCCGCACGCCTTGTGATCTGGCGGAACGCGTCGGCAAAATGAATCCTTAGCGAAGTTTCGCCTGGCGTCATAAAGGTACACCTCTTTCCTTTTGGCCCCAGCGCCAAAAATTCTAATTTTTCTACTAGACCGGCCTAAAACTCGGAACAGTTCAGGTGGTTGTCGCATGCTAAAAAGAAGGCCTTTTCCCGTCAATCGCGCCTGAATCATTTGTCCTATATATAGAACTTTAGTGAGATCTTGACATTTACGAGCGTTTTGAGCTTGTGTACCGTCAGGTTCGGTAATCGTGCTATGCTTTGAGGCATGGCGACTGGCAAAAGATCATCAAGCCTGTTTCCGGAGATTGAAGAAATGGGTGAGCGATCCGTGAGGACTCGCGAAGGGTTCGCGAGCGACGATTCTACCGCGCCGCTCGCCGAGCGGATGCGTCCGCGCACGCTCGACGAATTCGTGGGGCAGGATCATTTGCTGGCGGAGGGAAGAATCTTGCGGCGGCTGATTGAAGAAGACCGTCTGACGTCGATCGTCTTCTGGGGGCCGCCCGGCTCCGGCAAGACCACGCTCGCCAAAGTAATCGCTAATCGGACGGCGTCGGAGTTTGTGCCATTCAGCGCGGTCACGTCGGGGATCAAGGAGATTCGGCAAGTGATGAACGAAGCGGCCGAGGTCCGATCGAAGCTGGGCCGGCGCACGGTCCTCTTCGTTGATGAAATCCATCGCTTCAACAAGGCGCAGCAAGACGCGTTCCTGCCGTACGTCGAGAACGGGACGATCATCCTGATCGGCGCGACGACTGAAAATCCATCTTTCGAGATCAACTCGGCGCTGCTTTCGCGCGTCAAGGTTTTCGTCCTGAACCAACTGACCGAAGGCGAGATCGCCAGGATCCTGGCCGAAGCCGCGCGCGATTCGGCTCGCGGACTTGGCAGATTGAACGTTTCAATCGACGAGGGGCAATTGCGGCGGCTGGCCTCGCAGACGGGCGGTGACGCGCGGGCGGCCTTGAACACGCTCGAACTCGCGGCTCTCACCGCGAGGCAGATTGAAGTGGACGGTCAAGCGGGCCGCGTCATAACCGACGACGACCTGAGCGAGGCTTTGCAGCGCGCTTCGGCGCTTTACGACAAGTCAGGCGAACAGCACTACAATCTGATCTCGGCCTTCATCAAATCGATCCGCAATTCCGACCCGGACGCGACGCTTTACTGGCTGGCCAGGATGATCGAAGCCGGCGAAGATCCGATGTATATCGCGCGCCGAATCGTTCATCATGCCGCCGAAGACGTGGGTCTGGCCGACCCGCAGGCGCTAATTCTGGCCGCCGCGGCCGCGCAGGCGACGCATCTGATCGGACTCCCGGAAGCCAGCCTGACACTGGCCGAAGCGGCTCTCTATCTGGCGCGCGCCCCCAAATCCAACAAGGTCTGTACGGCGTATGCGGCCGCGGCGGAAGACGCCCGCGCGACGCAAAGCGAACCCGTGCCGCTGCATTTGCGCAACGCGCCGACCGGATTGATGAAAGGCCTCGGTTACGGCAAGGATTACAAATACGCCCATGATTACGAAGAAGGCAAAGCGGACATGATCTGCCTGCCTGAGAAGCTCAAGGATCGAAAATATTACGAATAGTGGTTGGTGGTTGGTGGTTAGTGGTTGGCGCCGGAATCATACGCCCGCCAGCCCTGATTATTGTTTCAAGCATAATGAACGAGACGACGATCAAATCCGCCATCACCAGCCACCAACCACCAACCACCAACCACTACTGATATGGCAGCTCAATACGATTTGCGAGGCAAAGTCGCCATCGTCACCGGCGCTGGTTCCGGCATAGGGCGGGCGACGGCTATTGCGCTGGCGCGCAACGGCGCGGCGGTCGTCGTCAACTTTTTCAAAAATGACAAAGGCGCGACCGAAACCGTCGCCGACATCCAGTTGATGCGCCGCAACGCTTTGCTGATCCGGGCCGACGTGACGAAGCGGCCACAGGTCGCGCGGCTGATCACGGAGGTGATAGACAATTTCGGACGGATAGACATTCTGGTCAACAACGCCGGCAGCATCGTCAAACTGATGCGCATAGAGGATTGCGACGACGAAGTCTGGGACTCCGTGATGAACGTCAATCTGAAGAGCGTCTTTCTTTGCTC
>DASUFM010000025.1:0-8834 GCA_036274535.1 Blastocatellia bacterium | reverse complement strand
CTCTGCCTCTCCGTCTCTCTGTCCCTCGGCTTCCGGCAGAGTCAGCGCCCCGAACGGTACGTATTCCAGCGCGCCTGTTGAGACGACTGCCAGACGTTTGCCCTTCCACTCCTGTTGCAATCGCATGGAGATCGGGCCGAGCAGCATTTGGCCGAGCGCGGCGGCGTCAAGTTGCAGTTTGTCGTCAGCTTCGGCGATCCGTTTCAGTCGCTCTTCTTCGTTCGTCTCTTTCTCCGATTGCCGCGCGGTCAACAGTTCGTAGATGTTGCGAGCCGCCGCGTCGATTTCCGCGCGCGGCGGAAGCTTATGACTGCTGATCGAATCTCGCGTGACGGCCCACATCCAGCTCCGTTTTTCTCCGAGCGAGTATTCGAGCAGCACGGTATCTTCGTCGAGCAGTTGTTGTATCTCCGCGGCGCCGAGCGGCTTCGGTTGGGTCAGGGCGGCATAGCGCGGACTCGATGAGCGAATCCGCGCTTCGACCAGTTGAAGTTGAGTGGTCAGGTCGTTGATCTCATTGGCGACGGATTCGGCCTGACTTTTAGTCCGTTCGTCGCTTCGAAGTTTTTCCAACGCGGCGTCCTTGGCGTTCAACCGTTCGAGCAGGCCGCGTTCTTTTTCGAGCAACCCGGGGGCCGCTCCCTGTCGAATCCGAGCGCGGCCTTCGGCCAACAGGTCGAGGAGACTGCGGGCGTGGGCGCGCTCGCTGACTTGCAACGCGGCCCACTCATAACCTTTTCCGGTCTCCCGCTCATGCATTTCCATCAGCAGATCGATATAATTTTCATAAATCTCCTGCCTTCCGGCCATATACAAGGATCGCAGTTCATGGCTGCCGGCTTTGACCCGCAATGATTCAGCCATCTCGATCGCTCGCTCGATATGGTTGCGCGCCGAAACGATATCGCCGCCTTCCAAAGCGTATCGGCCGAGCGCGTGCAAAGTGGTCAGTTCGCCGGTCGGGTCGCCGACTGTGCGATAGATCGCCAGAGCGGCCTCGCACGATTCAATCGCTTTCTGTCTCTTGCCGGTTCGCTCATAGACCAGGCTGAGCGCGGTGAGTAATTCCGCCTTATTGATAGGCCTGCCGCCGTCCTGATTCATCACCAGAGCGCGATTGCAGGCGTCCGAGGCTTTATCGAATTCGCCCAGGGAATGATAGACCTTGCATAGCAAATGCAGGCCGCCTGCTTCGGCGCCTCGATGGTTTATGGATCGACTGAGGGCCAGAGACTGATTGGCGTATTCGAGCGCCTGTTGATAATCTCCCATCAGGAAATGGAAATTGCCGGCGTTGGATAGATAACTCGCCTCAGTTTCCTGAAACCGGTCGCCTTTGATCAGCGCCAGCGCCTGCAGCGTATACTCGACCGCTTTTTCCGGGTCTCCTATGTCTTCCCAAAGCCATGCCAGATTATTCAACGCAGCCGCTTCGTCGCGGTGTTGCCTCAGGGCGCGGAAACTCGCCAACGCCTGCTGGTGATATTCCATCGCCGACTGGTATTCGCCCAACAACCTGTAAACGTATCCAATATTATCCAATGTAATAGCTCTGGACCTTCCTTCTTCCTGTTTCAATTCCGGAGTCTTCAGATAAGTCTCCAGGGCTTTTCGCGTCTCTCCCAATTCGAGATAAATACTGGCTATGTTGTTCAGCGAGCTCGCTGCGTCTCCTGCCCCTTCAGGCGTCCGTGGGAAGATTGGCAAGGATTTTTCGTAAAACTCCAGCGCCTTTGCGTATTCGCCAGTGAGGTAATTCAGCCTGCCCAGAGACATGAAAATTTTTCCGGCCTCCAGGTTGTCATCGAGCTGGCGCCAAAGTTTCAACGCCCCCTCTAATTTCCCGGTGATTTTTTCCGCATCCTCCCGGCTGATCACATATGCTTTCCTCATAGTCCGGTTCGCGTCTTCGGTAATGTTCCAGGCGCGCACGCGGGTCTGGTCGGTCTCATCCGCCGGCCTCACTGCCTCGAGGGTCAATACATAGCGCCCTGCCGGAGAGTCCTTGAAACGCGGACGGATGACGATGGAGTAATCGCTGTCGGATTTGGCGATAAACAGGATCGTTCTCGTTCTGTTCTCGTATACCGGATCGACGAAATCCTGTAGTATCTTCCCGTCCGATCCGTGAAGGAGCGCGATGGCGTTGATGCCTTTATGCTGAACCGACGCCTCTACGTAGTCTCCAGCCCTCAGCGAAAGCTTATAGACATGCCTGTCGGCGCCGGAAATTTCCCGCTCGACCGGAGCGCCGATCGCAAGCGTCCGGACGTCTTTGGCCTCAAAGTATCTGACCTGCTTTTTTCCGGTCTGAGCGCCGCCGGATTGATTTGGAGGATTTGGAGATTGCTGTGATTGAATCGTAGAGGCGCCTGCGTCCTGGCGCGGTGAAAAAGTCGCTATCCCGGCCAGCAGAGAACAAAGACAAGCGATCTTCAGGTGGTATTTCATATTTCACCAACGAACTCGTCTCTCGCGAAAACTCATGAGCCTTGTTGTCAGCCGCAGCCTCGAAAATTTAGAATGTGGCGAATTGGCTGGGCGCTGGAGAAGTTAGCCGAAGCGATTCGGAAAAGTCTTCAAGATAGCCTTCAAGTAGTTTTCAAGTAGTTCTCAAGTCGTATATGTCTCAGTCTTCCACCAGGTTATATGAGTTCGGCGCGTTCCGCCTTGACGCCACGGATCGCGTGTTATGGCGAGGCGAAGAGATGATCGCGCTGCCGCCGAAAGTCTTCGACACGCTGTGGATGCTGGTTAAAGAGGGAGGCCGCGTCGTCTCGAAGTCCGAATTAATGGAGGCGATATGGGCGGACGCCATTGTCGAAGAGAGCAATCTGTCGCAGAACATTTACACACTGCGGCGGACGCTCGGCGTTGACGAGCAGGGCAGGCAGTTTATCGAAACAATTCCGCGCCGAGGTTATCGTTTCGCGGTCCCCGTCAGGTTATTGGAGGAAGCGCCAAAGAACGGGGCAAACGGGGCAAACGGGGCAAACGGGGCAAACGGGGCAAACGCCTCTCAAACCTTCGCGGCGCCTCAGACGGCGCCATTGCTTCTTTCGGAAGAGAGGCAGAAAGAGGTTAGTCCGCGCCATGCGCTGCGCTATGCGCTTTTTGCCGGCCTGGGCGCCGTGATTTTGTCCGCGCTCGGCTTCGGCGCTTATCAATTCTTCAACTGGCGTGGCGGGAGAGAACGAATCGCGCCTATCGAACAGATTCGATTGCAAAGATTAACGGACGGTGGCGACGTCATTTATCCGACGATCTCGCCCGACGGCGCGCTATTGGCTTATGCGCGTGTTGAAGAAGAACAGGGAAGCGTTTGGATCAAGCAAATTGAGACTGGCGGCGAAGTTCAAACCTTGCCGCCGTCACGCAAGGGCTATCGATCGCTGGTTTTTTCGCCTGACGGCCAATACCTGTTTTTCCGCGGCGACGCCGATCCCGGAAGGATATATCGAGCGGCGACTTTCGGCGGCGCGCAGAAAAAAGTCGCCGATAACGTATGGAGTGATTTCAGCCTCTCGCCCGACGGCATGAAGTTGGCTTTCGTCCGGCGCAACGCGGCGCGCGGCGCGCAGTCGCTGATTATATCGGACATAGACGGCGGCGCGGAACTCGATCTGGCGTCGAGGAAATCGTCGATAGGGTATGGCGCAAGCGCTCCCGTGTGGTCGCCCGACGGATCGAAACTCGTCGTCGTTGTTGAATCGGAGGGGCCGGAACTCCTGACTGTGGATACTATGACGGGAGAGGAAAGAGAATTGCCGACCCCACCCTGGCGCGTCATCCATAAAGCCCTATGGACGCCCGACGGCAGGCATTTGATATTCACGGCGCGCGCCATCAACGAACAGTCTTCACAACTGTGGATGTTCAACTATCCGGACGGTCCCGTTCGGCGCCTGACCAACGACCTCGACGGTTATTTCTGGATCAGCCTTTCATCCGACGGGCGGAAACTGGTCGCGCGGCAGCAGAGAATTATTATGCATCTATGGCTGCTGCCCGACGGCGACTTGAAGAAGGCCAGGCAGTTGACCTTCGGCGAACGCAGTTTTGACGGTTACACCGCGCTTGCGTGGACGCCGGAGGGCAGAATTGTTTTCAGCTCGTTCTCGAACAATGTCACGGACCTTTATTCGATGAATTCGGATGGGAGCGATAGGGCGCAATTAACCGCCAACGCAGGCCAGAATAACGCGCATGCGGTGGTTACGAGCGACGGACGCTACGTCGTTTTCACTTCGAACCGCGCCGGATCGATGCAGATATGGCGCATGGACATTGACGGGCATAATCAAAAGCAACTGACCTTCGACGACGGACAAAAAGACAGCGCGCAATACTCCGCTTTATCACCCGACGGGAAGGACGTCTATTTCATCAAACGAGCCGCGGGAATGGCGGCGATATGGAAAGTTTCCATAGATGGCGGGACGCCTGTTCCGGTTTCGCGTCTGACCGGCGCTTCGACCGAAGGACTTCTCTCAATTTCTCCCGATGGCAAGTGGCTGGCCTATAATCACGTCCCGGCGGACGGGACGCCTCGCGAGGAACCTGCAACGCAGATCGGAGTCCTGTCGACGAGAGACGGCGCCGAACTCAGGCTGTTCGATTTACCGGTTCGCCGCCCGGTCGTTCAATGGGCCGCCGATGCCACGGCCTTCAATTACGCCGGATTCAATTCTTCCGGATTGTGGCGGCAACCCCTTGACGGCGGCAAGCCGCAAAAGTTGCATGATTTTCATGACCGCATTTTCAACATGGCCTGGTCGCGCGACGGGAAGAACCTCGTCGTCGCTCGCGGCGAACAGCAGGGCGACGCGCTGCTGATCACAAACCTGCCTTAACTCGACTTTGTCCAATGTGAGATCGGCGCCGGAGCGCCGATCT
Organism: Blastocatellia bacterium; assembly: GCA_036274535.1. Taxonomy (GTDB): domain Bacteria; phylum Acidobacteriota; class Blastocatellia; order RBC074; family RBC074; genus JAJVID01. The sequence continues at coordinate 3,938 of DASUFM010000025.1, read as the reverse complement.
CACATTGGACAAAGCCGAGCTTAACCTGCGCGGAACAAAAGCCAGGCTATGCCGAGAAGAACAACGGCGGCTATCGCCTGGTCTATCGTTTGCCACTGAAGAAACCTGCCGCTGGCGAAAGCCACGCCGGCTATCGTTATTCCAAACCAGACGACCGTTTGTATTTCGGGCGCCAGAATCCCGAAGTCGCTGAGATATTTCGCCGCAAACCAGTACGAGCCGATTCCGATACTGAATCCCAAAGCCGATTTGCCGAGTTCGCTCATAATCAGGTCGCCGTTTCGCCACATTCTCGCGGCGTATATAAAACCCATCGAATCGCCAAGGCCTGATACCAGCGTCGCGCCGATGATGAAAAGGGGCAATCTCAATTGCTCGAATGGCATGGCGCAATCCTCTCGGAAATTCGTCTTGCGGCTAGGCCGACCCGCCGCTGGTCCCCGCTCATTTGCCCACTTGCCAACAGAATGCCCGTGTAGCCGTGGCCGGCGTGTGACGGTAAATCGCTCTCGGCGATCTCCAGACGCCCTGGAGCCGCGCCGCATTCAAGCAACGCCAGCTCCAAATCGCTCGACTGGATGTCCGCTCCGGGGAACCATCGCGCCCCAACGCGATACGCTTTGCAGCCGCGGAGAGCCAGGATCACAAAGGATGCGCCAGGCTTGAGCAACCCGAAGACGTTGCGCAGGCAGTGGCGCCAGACTGCCTTGCTCGGCGAAAGGGAGTCCATACAGAAGCCGGAAATCAACAGGTCGTAGCTTGCGACTCGATCCCGCCCGAGCGGATACCTCCTTCTGGCGTCTGTCAGAAGCAACTCCGAAAGCGCGCGGCGGGTTTGTTGTTCACGGGCAAACGTGTCCTCGCGGCTTGCCTGCGCAATCCCCTCGCAGCGCAACACGTACTCGGTAAATCGGCTCCAGTCATCGGCTTGCCGGACGCCTGACGCCCACCGTCGCACATGGCGCAGATTGATATCCAGATGATCGGCCATGTCCAATGACTCCACATACGCCGCCGCCGCGATCGCCCGCATAAGGGTCGGGCCACAGCCATATTCCAACGCTCGCGGAAACATCCGGCCCTCGCGCCTCAGGAACTCGATCTGGAACCGGATCGCCTCCTGGTCGTCCAACTCTACTTGATGACAGTATTCCTGCAGGTATTCGGCGGGCCGCCACGATTCCCAGGCGGAGACTTTTATTGATGTATTCATATTTGCGATCCAGGCATTGGTTGCTGTTGATAGCGTCCGGTTATCCTTGATTTTCGTGAATCGAAATTGCGACAGCCTTTAGGGCGCCGCTTCAATTTAGAGCAGGCTATTGGCTAGGGAGCGGTTTGCAATTGCAGACGCCTCCAGGGCGTTTGCGCGGTTTTCGCTCCGGTTTGATCGATCACTGAGATGCGCCATTGCAAAACCGCCGCGGGCGTCACTCCGCGCAGCCAGGAAGGCGCGCGGTAATTGAGCGTCAGCGGTTGCAGCAATGCTGACAGCATTACTTTCCCGGATTGATCGGCGATCTCCAGTTGATATAGCGCGGCGCCCGGCGCCTGCGTCCAACTGAAATCCAATGGTTGTCCCGCCGGGATCGTGGCGTTCTCCGCCGGGGCGAGCATGCGCAGCGCAAGCGCGCCGCCCGCATGCCCGCTGCCGACGAAGTAACGCAAAACGGGGAGCGGAAATCCGGCGATCGCGCCGCTGTGAACCACTCCCGCGCCGACGCCAATGGCCGAGAGGTCGGAGTCGGCTTCCTTGTCATCCGTCGCCTCTACGCGCAGCAGCACCAGGTATGGGCCTTCGAGTGTTACCGGGAGCCGGGCGACGTCCGGCCCCGCGAGCGTGTATTTCCCTGTGGGTGGAAGGAAGAGGTTGAATCGGCTGATCTGAGTATAGCGGCGTTGCTGCGCGCGCTGTTCAACAGGGAGCGCGGCTTCGGTCAGCAGATCGAAATCTTCAGGCGGTTGTTCTCCGGGCAGTACGACTTCCCACCGGCCGCGCAATCGGCCGGTTCCGTTGTATGTGATCCGCGCCTTAATGGCGGGAGGCTTCTGGCCCGGCGCGACGAAGACGACGGCGTTCTCGGCGGCGTCGGTATCGAATGAAACCCTCACTTCGGTCAGCGCGAATGGGACTCGAGCCCCGCCGCCGGACAGCCGGCAGGTGACCGGAACATACTCATCGGGGCCTCCTCCCGGCGGTCGATCGAGGCCGCCGCCTCCTCCCAGGTTGACGAAGTGGCGGACGTAGAAAAAGCTCGAAACCGATCCGGACTGCGCCGCCTGATAGGCGCGCCGCGCGACCGAAGGCGGAATGGACATAATGTCGGTGAAAAACACGCCGCTGGTCCTGGACCTGTCGAAGCGAGCCGGCAGCGCGCCGAAGATCGTCGTCGGATCGCATTTGAATCCTAGATCCGGCGTCGCCGGAATCAATTCGCCGCACCACGTCCCTTCCGCCACGCGGAAATTATTGATCGGCCCGAAGGTCAGAAACGCCGTCGTCGAGCCGCTGGTATTGACGTTGACCCCGGTCGGATTGACCCGGATCGTCTGCGCGATTACGGCGGGCGCTAACAGCAGCAGCAGGACTAAATTCCATGCTGTGACGCAATATTTCAGGTAACGCCGCCGCGGGGCCGCAGAGGCGCGGAGAACGCGGAGAAAACGCAGAGAAAGGAAGACCGTCTTCCGTGTCTTCACCGCGAACGCGCGGTGGACGCGGTGAAAACTCAGAAGGACCGAGAGGGCCTTCCGGTTCTTTTCTGCGTGGCCTCTGCGTTCTCCGCGCCTCTGCGGCGCGCGGACGTCAGTGGCTGCTTTTCGCTTCTTGTGAGACATGCCGTTGCTATCTGCCGTTTTTCTGTTCGCCATTTTTCTGACTCCCGCTTTCTGACTCTTTTTAAAAGAAAACGAAATTGATCCCGCCGTTGAGCGTCTTCAAGCGGGTCAGGCTGTCGAGGCCGAATATGAAATCGCGAGTTCGCGCGTAACGGTCGGCGTATCGAATGAAGAACTGCCCCTGTACTTTTCGGAATCCCGATTCACCGTGAGTGAATTGATAAGACCACTGCAGGTCGAATTCCGTGCTGCGGTTACGGGTGATTATTCTGGCGATGTCGCCGGCGAGCGTGTTCGAAGCGGTGACGTTGATTGTCATCCTCGGCGTCATTCGCCAGTTGGTGTTGAGGCCCGCGCGCAAGGTCCGGTCGATTCGCGCTGTCTCGAAGCTCTTTGCGTCCTCGACGCCCAAATCGAAATTGAGGTCAAAGGCCGTGTGCGGAGTGAGCCCGAGGGTGACGCCGTGGATCTGATTGCGTAAATCGGCGAGATTCCGCCCCGGCTGGCGATTGTCCTGATACGATTGATTGAAATGATAGGCCACCCGCCATTTCGAAAATTGCCATTCGGAAATGATGTCGTGATTCGAACTGATCTGGTCGGGGATCTGGCTGGGGTCGCTGAATCCGGCGTTGATCAGCAATGCGGGGTTGAATTGCCCGAATTGATGGATTCGATTCATATTGTAAGCCAGTCGCGGCAGCCAGGTCGGCCGATTCGCCTGATTCGCCCACAGTGACGCGAGTGGAATGCTGACGGCCCCCGCGTACCGGCGCGATTGTGTTTTGAGAAGCGAGGGAATGTCGGCCAGATTGTCGTTAAACTGCTGATGCGAAGCCGTCATCGTGATTTCGCCGACGGCCCCGGCCAATTCGACTTCGTTCTGCATTCGATCGGCCTGTGTAGGCGCCGCGACGCTGCGGAACAGCGGGTCGACTCTTTCGTGGCGGACGTTGAGCGTCAGGTTGGCCGTTCTCTTTTCGCTCAGCTTCAGGTCTTTCAACAATGCGACGCTCGCGTCCAGATAACGCGCGCTCCGCGTCGTTTCCTTAACGGGAACGACGTTCTGGCCCTGGTTGAGCAAAGGGTCCAGGGGATTA